>JASHTQ010000444.1 GCA_030040475.1 Streptosporangiaceae bacterium | reverse complement strand
CGGATATGCCCAGTGCGGAGCACGGGGCGCTGGTGCTGCTGGAGCGGTCGGCGGTGGTCAAGGCGCTGCGGGGGCTGCCGGAGCGGCAGCGGGAGGCGATCGTGCTGCGGTATTACGCGGATCTGTCGGAGGCGGAGATCGCGGACACGATGGGGATCAGCCGCGGCGCGGTCAAGAGCCACACCGCACGCGGGATGGCGTCGCTCCGCGCCGCCCTAGAGCAGGACTAACGGCGGTGGCCACCCGGCCCCGCCCCGACCCCTAAGTCGGTCGGCCCGCCGTGTGCCGCGAGCCAGGTCGCGGCGCGGCGCGGCGAGGCTCGCGACAGCCAGGCCTCCTGGACGACCTCGGTCAGCTCGGCCAGCGTGAGCTCGCCGATCCGGCACGCCCGCACCAGGACCGACGGGTGGTCGTCAAAGTGCGGCGTGGTGAAGAACGGCGACGCCTCATCCTGCACGAGTGCCTGCTTGTCGGCCTCCGACGCGACCCAGAACATGATCACGTCCGGGTACCGCTCGCCGGTCCTGGGGTCGACGGCATCCGGGCGGGGGTTGCGGAAGAACACGAACGACTTGCCGCCGACCTGGTAGATCGGGTTATCACGCGAACCGTGCACGACCGCCACGCCCGGCATCCCGATGGCCAGTTCGTGCACATCCGCTTCCCGTGCCCGGCGCATGATAAGCAGCGTAGGCCCGCGGGCAAGAAGTCGGCCATCATGGTGGGATGCATGTCGTTGGCTTGGTGCTGCACCCGGAGCGTGACTGCGGCGGGGCGGTCGGGTCCGTCCTGGACTGGGCTTACCAACGCGGGATACGGGTCCTCGGCATCGACACGGAAATCAGCAGGATCGCCTGCACCGCCGAGCCGGTGACCGCCGAGCAGATGCGCGAGCAGGCGGACCTGCTCGTCAGCCTGGGCGGCGATGGCACGATGCTGCGCGCCATGCGGCTGGCCGACAGCCAGCGCTTCCCCGTGCTCGGGGTGAACCTCGGCAAGCTGGGATTCCTCGCCGAGGTCGACGTGCCCGACCTGGCCGATGCGCTGTCGGCCATCGACGAGCACCGGTTCACCACCGAGCCCCGGCTTGCCGTCGACGCCATCCTGGGGGACCAGGTCATCACCGCGTTCAACGACATCGCGTTCGTCCGGTTCCCCGGCCATAAGGTCGCCGCCGTCGCGGTCCGGGCCGACGGCGACAGATTCGTCAGCTACGCGGCCGACGCGGTGGTGGTCGCGACCCCGACGGGCTCGACCGCGTACAGCTTCTCCGCGGGCGGGCCCATCGTGAGCCCGGCGATCGAGGCTCTGCTTGTCACGCCCGCCGCGCCGCACTCGGCCTACAACCGGGGCATCGTGGTTGCCTGCCACGAACGGCTTGCCCTGGACATCCTCCCCACGAGCGGACGGCTTGCCGTCGAGGCCGACGGCAACGTTGCCGCGGACGTCGTGCCCGGCGACCGGGTCGAGTTGCGGCCGCGCCCCGGTGCCGCCAGCGTTGTCCGGCTGGGCCGCACCACCTTCTACGAGCGTGCCAGGCGCAAACTGCGCCTCGCCGACTCCGCCGAGCTTCCCGATTCAGCCGAGCCCCGCGCCGAGCTGTCAGCCCCGGCCGAAGCCGCTCCGGGCGGCAGCTACCAGCCGTAACCGAACGGCGCCTTGTAGTGCAAGATCGTGCCCGCCACCAGGCCCGCGGCCGCCACCACGGCTGCGGCCTTGCCGAACTTCTGCCGACCTCGGTACGAGGTGATGCCGAGCAGGATGCCGAGCGGTCCCCAGATCAGCGGCGCGGCGAAAACAGCCGTCACGCCGAGAACGGCCGCAAGAATGCTCGCACCGCCGAGCAGGTGCGGCCGCATGGCCCGCGCGGCCCGCAGCCGTCGCTCCGCAGGGAGCTTGGCGGGGTTCAGCAGGTCCCCGCCCTTGGCGTGCACCCACGCCCGTGCCCGGTCATCGGCAGGGTAAAGGCAGCCGCAGATCGTGCAGGAGAGGAACCACATGCGCGTGCCGAGCTTGCCTGCAGTGCTCCGCCGCGCCGCGGGCAGCCTCGCGGTGGCGCCGAGCCAGACGCCAAGAATGACCTCGTAGCTGTCCTGGACCGTCTCCTTGCCGTCCCTGAGGCAGTAGGCGACCACCCGGTCATGTCGTGACACCGGAGTCCGCGGGCCGAACAGCCCCGTCTCCCTCGGGTCCATGGCCGGCGGCCGAGCCCGGTCCAGCGGCTGGCCGTTGCCCTTGAAGGCCAGCACTGCGGCGTCGCTCTGCGCTTCGGGAGAACCCGAAGACCCGGCGTCGCCGGTCGCCGCGGCGAGGTCTGCCTCGTTCATGCCTACCACCATCCCCACCTGTCACGGACGCCACCATTCCGCAGATCAAGATCAGCAGACTGGCGCCGATCGCGCAAGACGAGTTCCGGACGTCTCACCCGAACCATGCTCGCCGTCCCGGCGGGCATTAAGAAGGCGGCCCGATATCCTGAACGTTCACTTTGTTCATCTGACCCACATGAGCGGGTGGAGCCCATGCCGACCGAACCAGACGCGGATCTCGACACCGGCACCGCTCACCCGGCCCGGGTCTATGACTACTGGCTTGGCGGGACGAATAATTTCCCGGCCGACCGCGAGGCCGCCGAGCGGGTGCTCGCCGCGGCCCCAGGGCTGCGCTCCAGGGTCCGCGCCAACCGCGCCTTCCTCGGCCGCGTCACCAGGTTCCTCGCCGCGGACGCGGGCATCGGCCAGTTCCTCGACATCGGCACCGGCATCCCCGCGGCAGGCAACACCCACGAGGTGGCCCAGGGCGTCGCGCCGCAGGCCCGGGTGGTCTACGTCGACAACGACCCGATCGTGCTCCGGCACGCCCAGGCGCTGCTACGGGGCACCCCGCAGGGCGCCACCGACTACCTGCAGGCCGACCTGCGCGATCCGGGCCCGATCCTGGACCGGGCCGCGGCCGTGCTGGATCTGCGCCGGCCGGCGGCGGTCATGCTGATCGGAGTGCTGCACCTGATACCCGACGACGAGGACCCGTGGCGGATCGTGGCAGCACTCATGGCACCGCTGGCACCGGGCAGCTACCTGGCGATCTCTCACCCGGCGCTCGACATCCACCAGACCCAGCACGCGGCGCAGCGGGTCTACAACGAGCGCGTGGCCACCCCGCAGACGCTGCGCACCCGGGAGCAGGTCGCCCGCTTCTTCGCGGCGCTTGACCTGGTCGAGCCGGGCCTGGTGCAGGTCCACGAGTGGCGGCCGGACCCCGGCGACCCCGTCCCCGAGGGCGGCGCCTCCGCGCACGGCGCCGTCGGCCGCAAGCCCAGCCCCTAGTACTCCGCAGAACGAAACAAGGCCCCCCTCCATGTATGAGATGGAGGAGGGCCTTGTCGGCCTTGCCGCGCCAGTCCGGCCGGTTGCCCGGCCTCGCCAGCACCGCGGGCCGCCCACCAGGGCCAGGTACCCGCGTAAGAAATCGGTTGCCCGATTTCCCTTACGTCCCCGGGAGTTGCCCCCCAGGTGGTGCCCGTTTCCGGCGGTGAATGAATTTCTACTCCCCTACGCCGGTGCCGCGCAAGAGCTCCGAGAGGATTTATCTGATAATTTTTTAAATCCACATGATATCCACAGTTGCCGTACCTTTATCCGCACGTGGCGCCGGTTATCCACCGCCTTATCCACCGTTTATGCACAACTCATACACAGGTCACAACGCGTCATGCACAAAATACGGTAACCCGAATTCAGGTGAAATCCTCAGGCGGTCAGCACGGGACGCGTCTGGCCGGTTACCGCGCCGTCGGTGTACGTGACGGAGTTGGTCGCCACCGCGGGGATGCGCGGGCCGGGCAGCACGATGCCGACCAGGTTCAGCGGGTCCGCGGCCGACAGCTGCACGGTCTCGCCGCTGCGCGGCCGCTTCCTGATCTCCCGCAGCATGCTCACCGCGTCCGGGTGCGCGAACTGCTCCCCGCTGAACCCGCTGACGAACCTGCCGCCGCTGACCGTGCCCCTGGCCTCCATCCGCCGGAACGCCCACAGCACCTCGCGCCAGGGCACCGCGATGTTCTCCCGGGCCAGCAGGTCGCGGAACACCACGCCCCACCGGACGGCCAGCTGCTCCGCGACCGCCTCGGCCAGGTCGTCGGGGTCGCACTCGGCCGGCGGCTCGGGCAGCAGCGACCATCGCCCCGCGGTTCGCGAGGTGAGCTGGCTGCCGCGGCGGAGCTGGCGTCGCCCGATGCTGCTGGCCGCCGCGGCGCGCCGGCCGAACAGCGACCGGATGGCGCGGAAGCCGTCCGCGGTGACCAGCCCGCGGGCCACGCCCTCCCACAGCGCCTCCTCGATCTCGGCGGGCAGCCGCCCGGTCAGCGCGGAGAGGTCGGGCTGGAACAGCGCGCCGCGCTCGGCAAGCGCGTCGATCACGTCACGGGTCCGGCCCGGCCCGACGTCCGCCGGGCGCGCCTCGCCGCGCGCCGCCCGCAGCAGCCACGGCAGGTCGTCGCGGATCGTCAGCGTGATCGGCGTCGCCCTGGACGGGGCCAGGCCGCTGCGCCGGGGGAGTTCCTCGGGCTCGCCGCGAGCCGGAAGCGAAAGCCGCCCCCAGCAGATCCCGCCGTCCAGGCACACCTCGTCCAGCCACTCCCTGCGGTAGCCGGTCACCCTGGCCGGCAGGATCGTCCTCTCCCAGGCGCCGGCCGCGAGCTCGAAGCCCTGCAGCTGCCCCACCACCGCGAGCACGCCCCTGCTGCCCTCGCGCCTGGTGTCCGGGGTGACGTGCTGCCAGCGCAGCAGGAACCGCATGAAGTCCTGCGCCGTGACCGGCTCGACCTCCTGCCGCTTGCGCTGCCGGGTATAGGCGTGGATCCGCGTCAGCACCCGCCGCGCGCACCATTCCTCAGCACCCTCCGGATCCGTAAACCGCCCCCGCAACGCGAAGCCCTCAGTCTCCAGCCTGACCAGCGCGAGCGACACGGCCGAGACCCCCAGCCCCGTGGCCGCGGCCAGCGACGACCCAGTACAAGGCCCGGACACGTCCAGATGCCCCCGCAGCATCTCCGCCGCCGCGGCCTCCGCCTCCATCGACTTAACCCCCGCAACCCCCGAGAACCCCGCCACCGCCCCAGAAAACAGCGCCTCCACCACCCCCCACCGCTCCGCCGCGCACCACAGAACGCCCCCGTCACTCAAAAGAACCTCGCCAGCCCTCCCAGCACCAGACAGCTCCCCGAACCACGATTCCCACGACGCCGCGGGCCGCATCACATACAGCGTCATCAGCAGGTCGTGCAGCTCGTCGGCGTCCC
>JASHTQ010000443.1 GCA_030040475.1 Streptosporangiaceae bacterium | reverse complement strand
GCAGGCCTGCGGGTAGTTGCCGGTGAAGAACGCCGTGTCGACGACGATCGAGCGCACCACCCCCGGCACGCCAAGCCGGACGATCACCCAGTCGCTGACCGTGCGCTCGGGCAGCGTCCCGCCCGGCCCGCGCCGCCGCCTGGTCTCCCAGCCGTCGTACACCTGCCCCTTGGCGCCGAACGTGTTCGGCACGAAGGCCGGCGCGTCCGGCTTGATCAGGTTCTCCTTCGCGGCGAAGAACTCGTCGCTGGCCGCGACCACCGAGCCGCGCAACTGCAGGAGATCGGGCAGAAGTTGTTCATTCATGGAAGATCCCTACCCGGAAAATCCCGTTGGCCTCGTTTCAGCAGCCTGCCAACTGGATCACCACGGGGCTCTCCGCGCTCACCGTCGAGCAGGGCGGTTCCCCGCAGCCACGTCTGCCGCACCCGCCCGGTCAGCGTCCGTCCGGCGTACGGCGTCACCGGATGCCGGTGCTGCAGTCGCCTTGGATCCACGGAGAACGTCTCGTCGGGGTCGAAGGCCACCAGATCGGCGTCACCGCCGATCTCGATGCGTCCCTTGGCGGGCAGGCCGGCCAGCGCGGCCGGGCCCGCCGCCATCCACCGGACCAGGTCGTCGAGCGTCCGCCCGCGCGGCCGCGCGACGCTCCACACGGCGGGCAGCCCCAGCTGGAGCGAGGCGATGCCGCCCCACGCCGTGCCGAAGTCCCCGGTGGCCTTCATCGACGGCGGGGACGGCGAGTGGTCGGACACGACGCAGTCGATCGCGCCGGACTCCAGGCCGCGCCACAGTGCCTCCCGGTTGACCGCGTCCCTGATCGGCGGGCAGGACTTGAACTCGGTGGCGCCGTCGGGCACCTGCTCGGCCGCGAAGAACAGGTAATGCGGGCACGTCTCGGCGGAAAGCCGGATGCCAGCCGCCTTCGCGCCGGCGATCATGGCCACGCACTCGGCCGCCGACAGGTGCACGATGTGCGCCCGTGCCCCGGTGGCGGCCGCGGCAGACACCACCTTCTCGATGGCGCGGCGCTCCGCGACCGGCGGCCGGGATGCCACGAACGAGCCGAAGTCGCGGCCGGCCGCCGGGCCGATCTCCGCCGCGTCCTCCGCGTGCACGATCAGCAGCGCATCCGCCGCCGCCAGCACGCCGAGGACAGAACGCAGGCCCGCCACGTCCAGCGGCGGGAACTCCGGCACCCCGGAATCGAGCAGGAAGCACTTGAACCCGATCACCCCGGCCTCGTACAGCGGCAGCAGGTCGGCGGAATTCCCCGGCACGGCGCCGCCCCAGAACGCCACGTCCACCCAGCATTGTCCGGCGGCGGCCGCGCGCTTCTCCTGCAGCGCCGCGACCGACACGGTGGGCGGCAGCGAGTTGAGCGGCATGTCGCAGATCGTCGTGACCCCGCCGGCGGCTGCCGCCCGGGTCGCGGTCGCGAACCCTTCCCACTCCGTCCGGCCCGGCTCGTTGACGTGCACGTGGGTGTCGACCAGGCCGGGCAGCAGCGCGAGGTCGCCGAGGTCGACGTCCTGGCCGGCGTCCAGGCGCGTGCCGTACTCCTCGATGGCCGCGATGGCCCCGCCGCGAACCGCGACCGCCGCAGCCGCGCTGCCCCCCGGCAGCACCGTCCGCCGGGATCGGACCACCAGGTCGTAATCGATTCCGCTCACAGCCGCCAGTCTCTCATCATGTCAAGCCCGGGGCCCGCGGCGAAGGGCCGCACCGCCGGGCCGTCGGCACGGAATCCGACACAAGACCACCCCTGGTTCCCGGTAAGGGTCGGTTGGTGTAGATTTTCGGAACACGAGCGCCCAGCCGGAAGAGCGCGCTAGAACTAACAACATCGCACATGAAGGGCCGAAGACGATGCACGTGTTCGACGGGTTCAGTGTGGCCGGGCGCACGGTGACCGGGCGCACGGCGAAGACGCTGACGGCTGTCGGGGCGGCAGCGGTCGTCATGTCCGGCATGGCGGCCTTCGCCGCCCCTGCCAGCGCGACGCCAGTCACGCCGGCCACGCCGGCCACGCCCTCGTACTCCGTGCACCAGATCCTGTCGGGCGCGAGCCTGCACCACTCCTACACCCCGGCCGGCAAGCGCACCAAGAAGTCCGAGCCGCTGACCCAGCCCGACGACATCACGGTCCTCGGCGGCAACCTGTTCACCGGATTCCAGAATGGGGTCGGCCCGCAGGGTCAGGCCAGCAGGGACGGGAACCGCGACAGCACGATCGTGGAGTTCACCAAGAGCGGCACGGTCCTGCACCAGTGGGACGTAACCGGCAAGGTCGACGGCCTGACCGCCAACCCCGCCACCGGCTGGGTGGCCGCCACGGTCAACGAGGACGCGCACTCCAGCCTCTACACGATCAACCCGTCGTCCGGCCAGGTCGTGCACTACTCCTACGACAAGGCGCTGCCGAGCAAGGGCGGCACCGACGCCGTCTCCTTCTACAAGGGCCAGATGCTGATCAGCGCCTCGGCGCCGGGAACCACCGGGGCGGCCGCGCCGAAACCGGCCTACCCGGCGGTGTACGCGGTGACGCTGAACTCGGCCAAGCGGGTGGCGGACATCCGGGCGATCTACTATGACGAGTCCGACGCGACCCAGGCCACCGGCACGGTCCACGGAGGCACCGTACGGCTCGCGCTCACCGACCCCGACTCCAACGAGGTCGTGCCCACTTCCGCGCCCCGGTTCGGCGGCGACTTCGTGCTGACCAGCCAGGGCGACAAGGAGCAGGTCTACGCGAGCAACGCCGGGTCGAGCTCCCAGCACCTGTGGGTCCTCAAGCTGTCGCAGTCGGTCGATGACACGGCGTGGGCCACGTCCTGGGACGGCGCGTTCTTCGCCGCCGACCATGACGGCGACACGATCGACAAGGTGTCGGGCACCTTCTGGCCGGAGGGCACCGCCTTCGTGGCCGTGACGCCGTGCGATGCCGACAACGCGCCCGCCACCTGCCCCGCCGCCGGCTTCCCCGCGAACTACCTGGGCTGGCTGAACATGTGGAGCGGCCAGATCACCCCGGTATCGCTGCACGGCCCCCGCCTCGAGCCGCAGGGAATCATCTTCGTCGCAGGCTGACCTCGCAGGCTGACCTCGCAGGCCGGCCTCGCAGGCCGACCTCGCGCGCTGGCCCCGCGGGCCTACGGCGTTAGCTTCCCCGGTAGGTGGAGTACGCGAACGGGCTCAGGAGCAGCGGCACGTGGCAGTGCTCGCCCGGGACGGCCGCGGCGAAGGTGACCGCGACCTCGGGATAGAAGGACGCCGATCCGCGCGCCTCGAAGTACGCTCCGGTGCCGAACGTGACGCGGTACACGCCGGCCTCCAAGCCGTCTGGCTCCACGCCGGGCTCCAGGTCGCCGGGCAGGCGCAGCCGCCCGTCGGCGTCGGCCCGCCCCTCGGCGGCCGGTGCCCACCCGCCGTCGGCGCGGCGGCGTTCGAGCCGCACCCAAATGCCCGCCGCCGGCCGCCCCGTCGTCGCGTCGAGAACGTGCGTGGAGAACGTCACCAGCCCGGCCGTCATAGGCTCAGCAGCTTTGCCAGACGCAGCCGGGTGATCTTCTCGAGTTCCCGGCGCACCACTGCCCGTTCGGCATCGTCGTCGTTTCCGAGCCTGGCCTGCAGCTGGTCGAGCATCTCCTGGCCGGAAAGGCCGCTCGCGCAGATCAGGAAGACATGGCCGAAGCGCCTCTCATAAGCGGCATTCCCCGCGGACAGCGCCTGCCGCACCGCGTCGCCCGCCGCGGCGGCCCCGGCCTGCTCGGCGGCGGATGCCCCTTCGGCCCGGTCTCCGATTCTCGGGTGCGCTTCCATGCTCTCGAGGATATCGTCCCAGGTCAAAGCCTTGAAGGCGGTGCCGACCGCGGCCAGGAGGCCGTCCGGGTCGGCATAGGGCCGACCGCCGGTGATCGCCCTCGCGAACGCTCCAGAAGCGCAGCAGGCGAGCACGTCCCGCTCTGCGGCCTCCGCAGGAGCCGCGTTGAAGGCGGCCAGCGAGGACGCCTGGGCGCCCGAGGACCCGGAGTCCCCGATGCGAGCGATGCGAGCCATGCCAGCCATCCAATCAGCCTGCGGCGCGGGCTCGGAAGGCGCCCATCGAATGAATCACCGGTAACCTGGTTCCAGCCCTTTTGTAGCTTTCGCTAAGCAAGTGACGGTCGTGACGCGCACTGACGGTTTATCGCCAGGGGGTGATTCCGTGCGGGTGCGGGACTTGCTAGACGTGCCGGGCCTGGGCCTCAGGCTGCTCACCGACGTGGCCGGCCTGGACCGGGCCATCCGGCACGTGTTCACCACCGACCTGCCGGACCCGAGCCGTTACCTGACACCGGGGGACCTGGTGCTGACCGGCCTGATCTGGTGCCGCGAGCCGGGCGATGCGGATCGGTTCGTGCGGGCCCTGGTCAGGGCGGGCGCGGGAGTGCTCGGTGCGGGAGAGGCTCTCGGCGAGGTGCCGGCCGAGGTAGTCCAGGCGTGCGGCAGGCACGGCATCGCCCTGCTCGCGGTGCCGGCCGAAACCTCGTTCGCGGCCGTCACAGAAGAGGTCGCGCGGCAGCTGGGCGGCGACCGGGTCAGCGCCATGACCAGGGTGCTGGGGCGGCGCAGGCTGCTGCTGTCCGCGGTCGCCGCGGGGGCCGGACTCGACGAGATGTTCCGGCTGATGGGCCGGGAGATCGGCGCCGAATGCTGGCTGCTTACCGGGCTTGGCCGGGTGGTCGGCGGGACGGGGACGGCCTTGCCTGCGCCGCTGGCCAGACGGCTGGCCTGCGACTATCTCAAGGCGGACAGGCTGCCGGCCTCGACGCGCGTGGGCGTCTGCGACGCGCCAGGGACGAGCGAGGGGGAGTACTCGCTGTTCGGCGCGGGCGGCGAGCCGAGGCTGACCAGCTGGTTCCTCGCCTGCCCGGGACGTGAGCGGGACTGGCCGCACGAACTGCGCGAATCGGTGGCCGAACTCGCCGCGGACGTGGCGCTCGAGCGGGCCAGGCTCGACGCGGGCCGCACCGGGGACCGAAAGCTGGCCGAGGCGATCGTCGCGAGGCTGGCATCCGATACCAGCGGCGGGTCCGCCCCGGCCGAGATCGCGCCGCTGCTGCGGACGGTCGGGCTGCCGCCCGACGGCAGCTACCTCGTGGTCGCGATGCGCGCCGACGCGGACCGGCTGGCGGGCCCGAACACCGAGCGCTGGCGCTGTGATCTGGCCGAGGAACTGGCCGTGCCGTACTCGGGCGGCGCGGTGGTCGCCGCGCTCGGCGACGAGACGGTCGCGCTGGTGCCGCTGCCGGCCGAAACGGGCCGGGGCGAGGTGCCGGCCGCGCACGCGTTCGCGGCGCGGCTGCGTGACACGCAGCCGGTCTTCGAGTCTGATCCCGGCCGCACCAGGCTCAGCGTCGGCGTCAGCGCGCCCGCCGGAGGCGTGACGGCCCTGGCCGGGGCGCTGCACGAGGCGGGCAGCGCGCGCCGGCTCGCCGCGATGCGGGCCGGGCAGGCAGCAGTCTCGGCCGTCTCGGTCGTCACGAGCGACGAGGTGACCTCGCACGAGCTGCTGCTCGCCAGCGTGCCGGGCAGCGTGCTGCGGTCGTTCCGCGATCGCCTGCTTGGCCCGTTGCTCTCCTACGACGAGCGGCACCGCGCCGAACTGCTGCCCACGCTGCGCGAGTTCCTCGCCTGCTCCGGATCGTGGAACGTGTGCGCGGCGAAGATGTACGTTCACGTCAACACCGTCCGGTACCGGATCCGGCGCATCGAGGAGCTCACCGGGCGTGACCTGTCGTCCATCGAGGACCAGGTCGATTTCTTCCTCGCGCTGCGGATTCGCTAGCTTGTCCGGGTGGTGATGATCCGGTCCGCTTCGATGGCCGATGCGGCGGAGATCTCCGGCGTGCAGCGGGACAGCTGGCTGGCCGCCTACGAGGGCATCATCGCGCACGAGATCATCGACCGGGTGACCGCGCCCGACGCCGGCGCGCGCGTGCGGCAGGTGTTCCGGACGCGTCCCTGGCAGCGCATGATCGTCGCCGCCGACGGGCAGGAAATCGTCGGCTACGCGTCCTTCGGGCCCGAACTCGACGTGTTCGCGCCCTGGCCGCACCCGGTGAGCCCGGCGGGCCGGCAGGGCAAGGTCGGCGAGCTCTACGCCCTCTACGTCCACCCCGCCTGGTGGTCGACAGGCACCGGGCGCGCGCTCATGGATCACGTGCTCGCGAAGGTCTCCCGCGCGGGATTCCCGAACGTCATGTTGTGGGTGCTCGAGCGCAACGCCCGCGCCCGCAGGTTCTATGAGCGCGCCGGGTTCCGGCCCGACGGCGCCAGCCACGCGCTCGACGGCCTCGGCGGCGTCGTCGAGATCCGTTACCGGCGCGCGCTCGACGGCGGCGGCCCGATCGCGGCGGCCTCCGGGCCGAAGCGCGCCACGTAGCCGGGGTGGACCTGCTGCCAGCGCTCGCCAGCGGGCGGCTCGGCGCCGTCGATCAGGGCCTGCAGGGCATCCAGGCAGCCTTGCCCGCCGTACGCCGCCATGAAATTCATTTATCCCGAACGGTCGGTGGTGCACCGCCCGGCTCACCGTCTCGCCAGCGTGGCGGCGCCTCAAAAGAGGCCAATGGAGCGGCAACTGGCCCTATCGACATGGAGCCAGTTTTGGCATGCTGGGCGCCATGCCACGCCGCCTGATCCAGTTGTTCTCCGGGCTCGTCCTGTACGGGGTCAGCGACTCGATGCTGCTGCTGGCGGGCCTCGGCGTCGATCCATGGGATGTCCTGCACCAGGGCCTCGCCCGGCGACTCGGCCTGGCCACCGGAACCTGGGCGATCATCGTGGGTGCGCTGGTCCTGCTGCTGTGGATCCCGCTGCGGCAGCGCCCCGGCATCGGCACCCTGTGCAACGTGGTGCTGATAGGCGCGGTGATCGACGCCGTGCTCGCCACCGTCGCGCCGCCGCACTCGCTCCCTGTCCGGGCCGCCGTGATGCTGGCCGGAGTCGGCCTGAACGGCGTGGCGACCGGCCTGTACATCGGCGCCGGCCTCGGCCCCGGCCCGCGCGACGGCCTGATGACCGGCCTGGCAGCGCGCGGCCACTCGATTCGAGTCGTCCGCACCGGCATCGAGGCCACCGTCCTGCTTGCCGGCTGGCTGCTCGGCGGCAACGTCGGCATCGGCACCGTGATCTACGCCGCCTGCATCGGCCCGCTTGCCCACATCTTCGTCCCGCTCTTCAGCCGGAAGCGGCCGGCCGTGGCGGACAACGATCGACGCGACTCGCTGGACCCACCGGCAGTCTCGTAGCGTGCCGAATCCAGGAACTCCGGCGGCCACTTTGTGCCACCGTCCCCGCGCCACCGGCGAAGAGATGGGGTGCGTGTCCCCCAGGCCCCGATAGGCGGGGGTTGTGACCCACGCACCCCGATCGGCTAGCCCGTCCGTGTCCCGCCAGGGGCTGGAGTGCCGCAGGTGACTGACGTTACCATCCCGAGGTACATGGTCGGCCCGGGCTGAGGGCAGCTACCTGCCCGGGGCATCGTGTCGTCGGGATCAGCGCCTCGTGCGGGCCGGGCGGCGGCGGCGCGGGGGTCGCTCCGCGTCCGGCGTGTTCGCCATCAGCGGCAGCCGCGACGGCGGCTTGACCTCGGCAAGCCGCAGGTACGTCACCAGCCGCGAGCCGCCCCTGATGGCCAGGCTGGCGAGGACCTCCTGCAGCTCGCTTACGTCACGCGCGACGACGCTGAGCAGGTAGTCGGTCTCGCCCGCCACGTTGTCCGCGGCGATGATCTGCGGCAGCGCCCGGATCTCGTCATCGAATATCCGCGCCGAGCGCGGATCGTGCCTGGCCAGCGTCGCCGTGACGTACACCTGCAGCGGGAAGCCCGCGGCGGCAGGGTCGAGCTGGGCGCTGATGATCCTGATCACGCCCGACTCCTTCAGTCGGCGGACCCGGTGCAGCGTGGCCGCCGGGGACAGTCCGGTCAGCCGGGCCAACTCGACGTTGGTCCTGTCCGCGTCCTCCTGCAGCGCAGTGAGCAGTTCTACGTCAACTTCGTCAAGCTCAACCGCCATAAGACAAAATATTATCTCGTCATAGCGCTCAACTGGCGAATTTTACGTAGGGCGTCATCGATCATGGGCGCATGAGCACCAACCGCCGTCACGCCGTCGCCGCGCTCACCGCCGCGGGCCTGCTGTGGGGCACGACCGTGCCGCTGTCCAAGCTCGCCCTGCCCTGGCTGGCGCCCGGCTGGCTTACCGTCACCCGCTTCGGCCTGGCCGCCGCGATCCTGCTCGCGGTCGCCCGTCCCCGGCTCCGCGGCACGTTCACCCCGAAGCTGCTCGCCTACGGCGCCGCCGGGTACGGCGGGTCCGTCGTCGTGCAGAACCTCGGCATCGCGCGGACGAGCGTCAGCCACGCGGC
>JASHTQ010000442.1 GCA_030040475.1 Streptosporangiaceae bacterium | reverse complement strand
CCGCCGTGCTGGCCGTGGCGCAGGCCGGGGCGATACCGGTGATCCTGGGCGGCGACCACACGGTCACGCTGCCGGACGCCACCGGGGTGGCCAGGCACGTCGGCTGGGGCCGGGTGTCGCTGATCCACTTCGACGCGCACGCCGACACCGGCGACACCCAGTTCGGCTCGCTGTACGGGCACGGCACGCCGATGCGCAGGCTGATCGAGTCCGGCGCGGTGCGCGGCGACAGGTTCCTGCAGATCGGGCTGCGCGGCTACTGGCCCGAGCCGCCGACGCTGGCCTGGATGGCGGAGCAGCGGATGCGTTCGTTCGAGATGAGCGAGATCGTGTCGCGGGGCCTGGACGACTGCCTGACCGACGCGTTCGCGATCGCCACCGACGACTGCGACGGGGTCTTCCTGTCCGTCGACGTCGACGTCGTCGATCCCGGCATGGCCCCGGGGACGGGGACGCCGGAGCCCGGCGGCCTGACCACCAGGCAGCTGCTGGACGCCGTCCGGCGGATCGCCATGTCGCTGCCGCTGGCCGGCATCGACGTGGTGGAGGTCTCGCCGCCCTACGACCACGCCGAGGTGACCGCGTTCGTGGGCAACCGGGTGGTGCTCGAGGCGCTGTCCGGGATCGCGTGGCGGCGCCGCCAGCTGGCCGGCGAGCAGCCGCGCCGCCCGGACGCGCCGCTGCTTGAGGGCAGATAGCCGGAAGCCACCACTGGCCTGGGCCGATAAGCCACTATTAGGCCCGTTTAGCACTCTGGGCGAACAGATTCATAGCATCTATAGTCGGTGCATGCTCGACGTTACGAGGCTGCGCGTGCTTGTCGCCGTGGCCCGGTGCGGCTCGGTCACGGCCGCGGCGCGAGCACTCAACTACGCGCAGCCCTCGGTGAGCCACCACCTGGCCCGGCTGGAGGCGGAGACCGGCATCAAGCTGATCCAGCGGGCGGGCCGTGGCATCAGGCTGACCGACGCCGGGCGGCTGCTCGCCGAGCGTGCCGCCGAGGTGATCGGCAGGCTGGATGCCGCCGAGAACGAGCTGGCCGCGTACACCGGGCTGCGGGCCGGCCGGCTGCGGCTCGCGGCCTTCCCCTCCGCGCTCGGCACGATCGTCCCGGCCGCCGCGGCCATGCTCCGCGGCCAGCAGCCCAGCGTCGACCTGCGGCTCACCGAGGCCGAGCCGCCCGAGGCGCTGCGCATGCTGCGGGCCGGGTACGTGGACGTGGCGCTGGTGTTCCGCTACTCGCCAGAGCCCCCGGACGCGGGCGACGAGGCCGCCGCCCACGCGATCCCGCGGACCAGGATGCCGCCGGCGGCCGGCGAGGCGGCAGCCGGCTTCGGGGACGGCATGAGCCTTGCCGACGACGGGGACGGCGGCATCGACATCACCGAGGGCCTGCGCGAGCGGCTCCTCCTCGACGAGCCGGTGCACCTGGTGACGGCGTCGCACGGCGGCGAGCCGCCGGAGCCCGACCTGTCCAGGTACGCGCGCCATCGCTGGATCGCCGGCTGCGACCGGTGCCGGGCCAACCTGCTGCGGCAGTGCTCGCTGGCCGGCTTCACCCCGAAGATCGCCTTCACCACCGACGACTACGTCGCCGTCCAGGCCCTGGTGGCCGCCGACCTGGGGGTCTCCACGCTGCCCGCGCTGTGCCTGCGCGCCGCGCGCCACCCCGGGGTCAGGACGACGCCGCTGGCCGGCGCGCGCAGGTACGTGTTCGCGGTACGGTACGGCGACCCGCCGGACCCGCCCGCGGTCAGCCTGCTGATGGACGTCCTGCGCACCGCCGCCGAGGGCGGCGCCCAGCTCCCCGCGCCGACGTGAGGCCTGAGCACGAAAAGCGCGCTCAGGCGAACGAGGCCTCGATGCGCCGCAGCGTGCGCACGCCCATCCTGCTCATCGCCGGGTTGCTTCGCAGGTAGTACCAGCCGGCCCCCATCGCCTGCTCGAACGCCCACGCCTTGCCGCGTTCCCAGTCCAGGTCAGCGCACCCGAGGTCGTCGCGCAGCAGCTGCCGCGGGCCGTCCTCGAGCAGGTGCCAGGCCGCCACCAGGTCCAGCGCGGGGTCGGCGGGTCCCAGCCCGCCGACGTCGAGGACCCCGGCCAGGCGCCCGCCGGACACCAGCACGTTGCCGGGAATCAGGTCGCCGTGGCTCATCACGTCGGCGCCGGGGCCGCGCGGCAGCTCGCGCAGGTACTCCCACATCTGGCGCAGCCGCGGAACGTCGAGCAGGTCCTCGCTGGCGGCGAAGCAGGTCTGCATCCAGCCGTCATGCGAGCGAAGGTCGCCTCCCCTGCCCTTGCCGCCGAACGTCCGGCCGTGAGCGGGAATGGCGCGCACCCCGCCGACGAACTCGGCGAGGTCGTGCGCGAACGCGGCGGATCCGCCCGGGTCCTCGTCGTTCGCCGTCACCCCGGCCAGCCAGGTCTGCACCGACCAGGGAAGCGGGTAACCGGCGCCCGGCTCGCCGAACGCCACCGGCTCCGGCGTGCCGAACCTGGTGCGGCCGGCCAGTTCGCGGGCGGCTGCCGCCTCGCCCGCCAGGCGCTCGCGCACCGCGCCGGGATCGTCGGGCTGCAGCGGGAACCTGGCCGCGAGGCGCTCGCCGATGCGGAAGATGGCGTTGACCGTGCCGGGCGTATCGAGCGCGGTGACGGCCAGGCCCCGCCACCGCGGGAACTGCTCGTCCACCAGCGACCGCACCGTCTGCGCCGACACCGTCAGCTGGTCGTCATGCATCCGCACGCGGCCAGCCTCCCGGCCGCGACCGCCGGCGGGCAACAGGTTTACCGCGGGCCCGGGCCGCGAACCGTCAGGAGGACGGCGAGTACACGTACCAGTGCCCGGATACCTCGACGCAGGGGACCAGCGCGTAGGCGTTCGTGCTGGTGCTCGACGAGTTCGTCTCCGTCCACAGGGTGCCGAACGACTTCTGGGTCGAGAAGATCGCCGACGGGTCGTTGTTGGTGTAGCACTCGGGGTTCGCGTTCGGCACGCAGAACGTGCCAGTGGCGCCGACCAGCGCCTTGGCGCCGTCGGTCGCGACGTAGCCCATCTGGACGTTCTTGAACGACGGCGAGTCGCTCGCGTTGAACGCGGCCGCGCCCGTCTTGCAGGTGGACTGCTCGCTCGGCTCGACGTAGTTGCATTCCAGCGCGTACTGCCCGGAGCTGACCGCGGTGATCACGCCCTGGACCGCCGCGGCCGGCGAGCCGGTACCCGCCGACACCTGGGCCGGCGCCGTGACCGTCACGCCCGAGCCGAGCGCCGATGCCCACGTCGACTCCGGCACCGAGCCGGAACCGGAGCTGCAGCCTGCCGCCGCGGTCAGCCCGGCCAGCGCACAGCCGAGCACCGCGGCCCGCGCCAGGTTTCTCCTCATGATGGGTGTCGCCCCCGTTGCAGGAATCGCGGACATTCGGACTTGCTGGATCTTACCCGCCACAGCCTGACGAGGAGGACGGGTCCGGGTACCGGTGCCCGGAGATCTCGCCCGGGGGGCCGCCGCCCCGGAAGAAAAGACCATTTTGTCCGAACGGGCCGTGGTGCGTGCCCGAAGCCCGCGACACCGCCCCGGCGGGTAAGCCAGAATCGCGTATCACGGTCCTCGCCGGCAGGGTCTGGTAACGGGCGAAGTCGGGGGCAACCAAGCCGGGGGCACCATCGACGCGACAAGGAGAGAACTCGCCATGACCGCCACGCTTTCCGAAGCCCTGCTGGCGCCGGACACCAGGCCACTGGTCGTCACGGACTGCGAGGAGCTGATCAAGAACCAGGTCTCCGGCATGTCCGGGATCTCCGGCGCCGCGATCAAGGTCGCCTACAAGACCGTCAACGTCTTCTCCGCCGGTCACATCCGCTACACGATCGACTCCAACCTGCCGGACATGGCGTCGGAACTCGAGCCGTACTGGAAGGACTTCAGCGCGTCCGGCGGCACCGATTTCGGCGCCTACCTGGCCGAACACGGCAACGAGGTCGCGGAGGCCCTGCTGTCGATCACCGACGCCAGGGCAAAGTCCCCCACCAGCCGGCCGACGGTCACCAAGGCCTACGGCGCCGTCAGGGACAAGGCGGCCAAGCACGTCGTCGCCGCGCTCCCGCAGGTCGGTTCGCTGGTGCAGAAGCGCGCGGGCTGACCGGGCCGGCTCAGCTTGTGTGCTGCAGCGTGTAGCGCACGGTCTGCAGCCGGATCTCGCCGTCGCTGAAGATGAACGTGTCGATGCCGTCCTCGACCTTGGTCGCCGCGGCGGTGGCGGCCCACTCGAGGAAGAGCACGTCGTTCACGTAGATCGTGGTCTTGAGCTCCCAGGCCGCGTTCGGGACGTCGGCGAGCAACTGGGTGAACGCCGCCCGGATGCCGTCCTTGCCGCGCAGGACCCCGGCCGGGGTGATGAAGACGGCGTCTTCGGCGTAGTCGGCGACGATCTCGTCCAGGTCCCCCGCGCCGAGCGCCTCGGCGTGGTGCTGGAAGACTTCCTCTGGCGTACGTGTCATGACGCGTCTCCTTCCCGGCTGGCTCCTCAACCCCTACCGTAACGGCGGCCGCCGGCCGGCAACAGTACCCGGCCCGGTCACGCCGCATCAGCCCCGACCCATCATCAGCCCGTGACCCATCGTCAGCCGCCGACCGTCTCCGGATACACACGACGATGGTCGACCGATCACGAAGGCAGTCTAGATGGTGGTGGCGGAGCTCGGTCGGCACGCCGGGCGGATACTTGGTGCTGGGGCGGGAGAGATACCACCCGACCGTTCGGCACGCCGGGCGGATACGGGCTATGGGCGGGAGAGATACCACCTCTCGTTCGGGATAAAAATGATCTTGATCTTTCAGGGGTTACGGAGGGGTCTGGGTGGGCCAGGGCAGGCCGGCGGCGCTGGTGACCGGGTCGGCGAGCGGGATCGGGCGGGCCGCGGCGCTGCGGCTGGCGCGGGCCGGGTATGACGTCGCGATCAACTACAGCCGTTCGGCGGGCGCCGC
>JASHTQ010000441.1 GCA_030040475.1 Streptosporangiaceae bacterium | reverse complement strand
CGGTAGGACCTCGGGTTCGCGGACAGCGCCAGGTGGACGCCGGTCACCTCGTGACCCGCGTCCACCGCACGAGCCGCCGCCGTCGCCGAGTCCACCCCGCCCGACATCGCCGCGAGCACCCTTAGTCCGCCCATCGGCCCAAGCCTATGCGCCGCCGTCCACCGCTCCCGTCGGCGCCGTCGACGGCGCTTGAGTCGGCGCGGCTGCGCGGCGTCTGAGTCGGGCGCCCGCGGAGCGCCTGAGTCGGGCGCCCGCGGAGCGTCTGAGTCGGGCCGCCTGCGCGGCGTCATGAAACCGGGGTTTCAGCACCCTGAGAGGTGGTGAAATGCCGGTTTCATTGCCTTGGGGCGGGGTCACGGAGGCCGACTGAGTCGTGCCGCCAGAACGGCTCCGCGTAGACCAGCGTCCCGGTCATCCACGGCTCATAAGCCGGGAGCCTGATCGCCTGGAAGGCGCCGTCGGGGATGCGCAGGGACGGTCCGCCAGCCCCTCCCGCACCAGGGCCGAGCCGATGCCGCGGTGCTGGTAACCGGGCAGCACTCCCAGCGGGCTGAGCACCTGCACCTCGACCAGCCGCCGGGGTGCGTCGAGCAGGCTGCGGGCGAACATGACGTGCCCGGCGACCTGCCCGTCGTGCCGGGCAATCAGCGAGAGGCCACCGGCCGGCGTGATGGTTTCCCGCAGCGAATCGACCAGGTCGGCTACGACCGCGCCGTGGTCGCCGAACGCCAGCAGGTGGATCTCCCGCACGGCCTCCTTGTCGCCAGGAAGTTCTTCCCGACGCTCCATGCCCGGATGGTAAGGACTCCTCCCGGCGGCTCGCACATGGTTTGAGCCCCTGGCGCGCTGGCCTACCTGGCGGGCCGTGTCCCGGCGAGAATGAGGCCGATCCTAGGTTCATACTCGGCAACCGGGGGTCGGCATGCGTTCCCTACATGTGTAGGATAAAGGCGTGAGGATGACCGCGCCGCTGCAGCGGGTGCTGCGAGCGTTCCTTGAAGATCCCGCCGCCCCGCGTTACGGCTATGACCTGATGAAAGCGGCCGGGCTGCCCAGCGGCACGCTGTATCCGATGCTGGCCCGGCTGGAGGACCAGAAACTGGTCACCTCCGCGTGGGAGACGCCGCAGGCCGGAGGGGAGCGGCCGCGGCGGTATTACCAGCTGACCGGCGAGGGCATCCGGGTGGCCCGGCTGGAACTCGCCCAGGTCCGGGCCGGCCAGCCGCGCGCGCCGGTTCGGCTCGGCCGCGCGGCCCCGGGGAGCCTGTGATGAGGGGCGAGCGCTGGCTGCTGCGCGTGGGCGAGTTCATGGTGGGCCGCGCCGCCCGGCACCTGCCCGCCGCCGCAAGGGCTGAGCGCTACCAGGAATGGGCGGCTGAGCTGCCGGTCATTCTCGGCGATCCGGAGGTCAAGCCGGCCGCGGCCCGCGCGTCCCGCATGCTGTGGTTCGCGGCCGACACCCTGCGGGGTGCTGTCCTGAGGCCGGGCCGGGCCCGCCACCGGGGGGCTCACCGCGGCCCAGCGGGCAAGAACGGGGTGCTCAAGAGCGCCCGCTGGCTGGGCACCGGCCTCGGCCTCCTGGCGGCGCTGGCGGTCTTGCTCGCGATCCTGGCGTTCATGATCTACTACGACATCTTCACCGTCAGCACGAGCCTGGCGGGCTACCTGTCGTCCGTGCTGAGTTATGCCCTGGTCGACCTCGCGGGCTGGCTCCTGTGGCGGCGCCGGGGCGGGGTCGGCCCGTGCTGGTTCGGCGCGGGCGTGCTGGCGGCGGTTGCAGGCGGTGGAGGGGCAAACCTCGCCGGTCACCTGGGCTGGGGCCACCCACTGCTGTTCACGCTCGTCAGCGGCTGCGGCTACGCGGTCTGCGCCGCTTGCATCGGCGTGGCCGTGATCAGGCCCGCCCGCCGGGACCGGCGGGCGCGCATGCGGGAGCGATCTGACGGCGGGTAGTCAGGCGGGCCAGCTACGGCAGCGGGGATGTCCGGGCAGCTGCCGGGTTCGTCAGAAGAGACCACCGACCCTGCACGCGCCCACCCCGCCCGTCGGCTGACCGTCGAGGCTGCGGTGAGCGCGTGAGCGCCCCGCCCGGCGTCACAGTCCTCCGGGGCTGGCCCGAACGCGTACGGGGCTCGTGAGGCACAGGCCCCGCCCGGCGGGGCCGATGGCACCCGCATCCGCCGGGGAGACACGCCGAACCGGGGCTCGTGGCGCACAAGCCCTGTCTATCGGGGCCTGGGGGACACGCACCCCACGGCAGGACCGGCGGATCGGGGCTCGTGGCACACGCACCCCACAAGAACGGGCCACATGAACTCTGCGCATGCCCGGCCCGCGCGCCGGCTGGCCATCCGGGCCGCGACGGGCGCGTGACCGCCGGGGACGCCGGGGACGCCGGGGTGGGTGCGGGCAGCGGCGCGGATGTGCCCGGTGATGCCGGGAACCGCCGGAAGATCCGGGACGATAAGGGCTCCCGGGAAGATCGGGTGCGTCCTGGCACCCCCGTTTTTCCCGGCAGCCCGGATCTTCCCGGCAACGTCATGACACCTGCCCCGGGGACCACGGCCCGCGGCAGCCAGCGGGACAGATGTGACAGGACTGCCAGCAGACGCATTCCCATCCGGCCAGAAGGGACCCGGCGGCACTTCGACGGCGTCTGGGACGGGTGCGCTAGCGGGCGGAGGCTCGGCGGGCCCGGTCTACTACCTCGCCGATTACCGCGGCTAGCGCGTCCACGTCGGACTGGGTGGAGGTGTGGCCCAGGGAGAAGCGGAGCGAGCCTCTGGCTCTGGAGTCGTCGGCGCCGAGGGCCAGCAGGACGTGGCTGGGTTCGGCCACGCCGGCGGTGCAGGCGGAGCCGGTGGAGCATGCGATGCCGTTCGCGTCTAGCAGCATGAGCAGGGCGTCGCCCTCGCAGCCGGGGAAGGAGAAGTGCGCGTTGCCCGGCAGCCTGGCCGGGCCGGGCGGGGGGCCGTTGAGCACGGCATCGGGGACGGCCGCCAGGACCCGGGCCACCAGGTCGTCGCGCAGCGCGGCGAGCCGGACCGCCTCGTCCGCGCGGTGCTTCGCGCAGATCGCGGCGGCCACGGCGAACGCCCTGATCGCCGGGGTGTCGAGGGTGCCGGAGCGGATGTCGCGCTCCTGGCCGCCGCCGTGCAGCACCGGGACGGGATCTGTGCCGCGGGCCAGGATCAGCGCGCCGACGCCGATCGGGCCGCCCAGCTTGTGGCCGGTGACGGTGAGCGCGTCTGCCCCGCTGGCGGCGAAGTCGACCGGCAGCTGGGCGGCCGCCTGTACCGCGTCGGTATGGAAGGGGATGCCGTGCTCGTGCGCCACGGCCGCGAGCTCGCTGACCGGCTGGACCGTCCCGATCTCGTTATTCGCCCACATCACGCTGATCAGCGCCACCTGCTCGGGGGCCTGGGCGATGGCGGATCGCAGCGCCGCCGGGCGCACGGTGCCCTCGGGGTCCACGCCCAGCCAGACCGGCTGCGCGCCCTCGGCCTCCTCCAGCCACCGAACCGAGTCGAGTACGGCGTGGTGTTCCACCGAGGTGGTCAGCACCCGGCGCCTGGAGCCGTCGCGGCGCGCCCAGTACAGGCCCTTCAGCGCGAGGTTGTCCGCCTCGGTCCCGCCGCTGGTGAAGATGACCTCGCTCGGCCGGGCGCCGAACACCTCGGCGAGCTGTTCCCTGGACTCCTCCACCACCCGCCGGGCGCGCCGGCCCGCGGCGTGCAGCGATGACGGGTTTCCCAGCCTGGCCAGCTCCTCGGTCATCGCGGCGATCGCCTCCGGGCGCATCGCAGTGGTCGCCGCGTGATCGAGGTAAACGGTATTTATGCTCTGTGAACTCATGACTGCGACAAGACTAGCCGCCACGCAGATACGGATGTAAGGCGCAGACCCGCAGCTGCCTGCCCCTGGAGTTGCCAGCCCTAGAGTTGCCGACGCCTGCCGATCTCGTCGAGGAGCTGCGGCACCACCTTGAACAGGTCGCCCACCATGCCGAAGTCGGCCAGCTCGAAAATCGGAGCCTCCGGGTCCTTGTTGACGGCGATGATCGTCTTGGACGTCTGCATGCCGGCCCGGTGCTGGATCGCGCCGGAAATGCCGATCGCCATGTACAGCTGGGGCGAGACGGTCTTCCCGGTCTGGCCGACCTGGAACTGGTGCGGGTACCAGCCGGCGTCCGTGACCGCGCGGGACGCGCCCACCGCGGCGCCCAGCGCGTCGGCGAGCTTCTCGATGATCTCGAAGCCCTCGGCTCCCCCGGTGCCGCGCCCGCCGGACACCACGATCGATGCCTCGGTCAGCTCCGGGCGCTCGCCCCGCTCGGCCACTACCCGGCCGGTGACCCTGGCGCCGTCGGCCTGGCCGGCCAGCGATACCGGTGTGAGCTCGGCCGGACCCGGCTCGGCCTGCGCGGGCACCGAGTTCGGCCGCATGGCGACGATCGGCGTGCCCCTGGTGACCCGGGAGTGGACCACGGTCGAGCCGCCGAAGATGGACTGCTCGGCGACCGGGTCCCCGCCGTCGGCCGGCGTGAGGTCGACCGCGTCGGTGATCAGCCCTGAGTTCGTCTTGACCGCGAGCCGACCGGCGATCTCCTTGCCCTCCGGTGTCCCCGCCACCAGCACGAGCGACGGCGCCTTCGCGGTGACAAGCTGGGCAAGCAGCGCCGCGGTCGGTGCGACGACGTAGTCGTCGAAGGCGGCGTCGGCAGCCACGTAGACCCTTGCCGCGCCGAACTCCGCGCAGCGCGGCTGTCCCTCCTCCGCGCCGGGACCCGTCCACACCACGGCGGGCTCGCCGAACCTGCGGGCCAGCGTGATCAGCTCGCAGGTGACCTTCTTCACCTCGCCGCCGGTGTGCTCCGCGAGCACCAGGACCTCTGTCATGCCGCCTCCCTCAGATGAACTTCCGCGCGGCGAGGAAGTCCGCGACCTTGACGCCGCCGTCGCCCTCGTCCTTGACGATCACGCCCGCCTGCCGCGGCGGCCGCTCGGCGAAGTCCACCACCTCGGTGGCCGCGCCCGCCTGGCCCACCTGGGACGGGTCGATCCCGGCCTCGGCGAGGGTAAGCGTCTGGACCGGCTTCTTCTTCGCCGCCATGATGCCCTTGAAAGACGGGTAGCGCGGCTCGTTGATCTTCTCGACCACGCTGATCACGGCCGGCAGCGTGGCCTCCACCTCGTGGTAGCCGTCGTCGGAGACCCGCCTGATGCGGATGGCGGAGCCGTCGATGTCCACCTTGCTCGCCAGCGAGAGCTGCGGCACCCCTAGCCGCTCGGCCAGCATCGCGGCCAGCACGCCCATCCTGGCGTCCGTCGATTCCGACCCGCAGATCACCAGGTCGAAACCGGTCTGCGTGAGGACCTTGGCGAGCGCGTAGGAGGTCGAGAGCGCGTCGGAGCCCGCCAGCCCGTCGTCCAGCAGGTGCACGGCCTTATCCGCGCCCATCGACAGCGCCTTGCGGATCGAGTCTGCCGCCTTCTCCGGACCCATCGACAGGATCGTGACCTCGGCGTCGTCACCCGCCTCGCGCCGCGCCTCGGCGATCTTCAGGCCCTCCTCGATGGCGTACTCGTCGAGTTCGTTGATGAGCCCATCCACCGACGCGCGGTCGAGCGTGCCGTCACCGGGCTTCAGCTTGCGTTCGAACCCGGTATCTGGCACCTGCTTGACGCAGACGACGATATTCATGGCCACGCCGACCTCCTCCGCTGCTCGTCTACAGCCTGCCAAACCGCGCCGGGCCATGCGCCATCGGGGCCGTCGCCGCAATGTTACTCGCTAGTAGCTTCGCGGCCAACTCGCCGCCGGGCCAGGCTGCCCCGTCAGCTAGACCTCTGTTGGTGCACAGGGCACCTACTGGGAGATAAGTAAATTTTTGACAACTTTTTATGGCCTCTGAGCTGCAGCGAAACACGTGAGTAACCAGTACTTAACGGGAGTTTTGCGTACAACCGTAACCCATCGGCGGTTCCCAGCCGTCTTACAGGAGGTTCGCGTAGTCCTATAGTTGGACACTGCCAGATTTATTGCGATATGGGCGTTTTGCATGGGTTGCTGAGGCCAGCGGCAGCCTAGGGCCTCGTCCGGCGGATGTCGAGCCGGACGATCAAGAGGGGTGGGGGACGCGATTGCACGCAGCCATCTGTGCTGCCTTCACACTGCCGCAGATCACGGGTCTCGGGACCCACGCAGCCGCCTATGCCGGAATCTCGCTGCCCCGGATCACCAGCATCGGCTGGTGGCGGCAGGTACATCACTACGTTCCCATCGGGCTGGTCGGCGCCATCTCGTGGACCGTCTGGCTTACCCGCTTCACGCTGTCGCGGGTGTACCGGCCGGTCGCGCCCGGTTACTTGACGACCACATCTGTCGTGGTCCCCGCCTACCGGGAGGACCCGGACATCCTCGACCGGTGCCTGGAGACCTGGCTGAGCGAGAACCCGACCGAGATCATCGTCGTCCCCGACGTGGCGGATACCGAGGTCATCGCGCGACTGCGGCGGCGCGCTGCCACCGAGCCGCGGCTGAAGGTGCTGCCGTTTGCACACAGCGGCAAGCGCTCGGCGCTCGGCGTCGGGATCAGGCACGCGAGCCAGGAAATCCTGGTGCTGTCCGACTCCGATACCAGCTGGGAGCCCGGGCTGATCAGGGCGGTGCTCGCGCCGTTCGCCGACCCCAAGGTCGGCGGGGTTGGCACCCGGCAGAACGCGTACCTGGCCAAGACCAGCGTGTGGCGGCGGATCGCCGACTGGATGATCGATGTCAGGTACCTCGACTACGTGCGCGCTCAGTCCCGCGCCGGCGCCGTGGCCTGCCTGTCCGGCCGGACCGTCGCTTACCGCCGGAAGGTCGTGCTGCCGGTGCTCGAAAACCTCGAGGACGAGTTCTTCCTCGGGCGGCGGTGCATCTCCGGTGACGACGGGCGGCTGACCTGGCTGGTGCTCGCGTCGGGTTACCAGACCGTCTACCAGTCGACGGCCCGCGCCGTGTCGATGTTCCCCGACAAGGGCCGCGCCTTCTTCAAGCAGCGGCTGCGCTGGAGCCGGAACTCCTACCGGACCTACCTGACCGCGATATGGAAGGGCTGGCTCTGGCGCCAGCCGTTCATCTGCCAGCTCAGCGTCCTGCAGGTCATGCTGACGCCGGTCACCATGGGCTTCGCGATGACCTACCTGATCTTCTGGGTGCTGCACCCGCAGCGCCTGGTGGCCGTGATCGCGGTCGCCTGGCTGCTCGTCGGGCGGGGACTGCGCGGCATCTCGCACCTGAGGGAACGGCCGTCCGACTTCTGGCTGCTTCCCCTCGTCGCGGTCATCACGATCGCGGTCGCGCTGCCGGTCAAGCTCTACGCGTTCGCCACCATGAACGTCCACGGCTGGCTCACCCGCAGCGCCGACCAGATCGGCGCGGAAGCACAAAGCGCTTCGTCGCTGACATTAGGAGGGCCTGGGTGTCAACGAAGCACGGCAGGGGTGACCGGCCGCCAGGCGGCGGCCGGGGGTGGGGGCTCGTGGCGGCCGCGGCGGCCGTGTTCTGCCTGCTGGCCGCGATGCCCGTCATCCTGCCCGCGCTGCACCTGCAACTGCAGGCCACGCCGCCGGCGTCGAGCCACGGAGTCAAGCTGCTGCAGGCGCCTAAGGCGCCCCGGCCTGTCTCGCTGCCTGCCGTCGCCCAGCCGATCGATCCGGCCGAGCAGCCCGCCACGCTGCCGTCGATCAACGCGACGCGAGAGGCCGCAGCGGTCAGCGCCGAAGACAGCCGCATCCGCACCATGCTGCATGACGCGGCGCATATCTACCAGCCGGAGGTCATCCCGACCAGGGGTGCGCTGCCGACCCTGGTCCTTACCGCGGGGCAGAGCAGTTACACCGCCGCCGACCTGGTCCAGTACGGCGCGCTCGTGCTGCTGCCGCACGACGCGGGCCTGCTGCTTGACAACGTGTTCGTGTCGACCAATGCTCAGCTCGATCTCGGTGGCCCGACGCTTCGCACGCTGTACATGGACAACGGAAGCGGCGGCTTCGCGACCATCGTCGCCTGGGGCGGCGACCTGTCGTTCGCTGGAACCGGCAGCCAGCCGATGACGATCGTCGGCTGGGACAGGACCGTGAACGCGCCCGCCGCCGACTCGGGCAACGGCCGGTCCTACATCCGCGAAGTGGCCGGCAAGATGACGCTGTCGGATGTGCGGGTTTCGTCGCTCGGCTTCTGGAGCGGCAGGACCGGCGGCGTGGCGTGGACCGGCGTGACAGGGGACCCGAGCACGGGCGGGGCAACCAACTCGACGTTCACCGACGACACCTACGGCGCGTTCGTCTCCCGGGGGTCCGGCGTCGCCTTCCGCGATGACCTGTTCGAGTACAACGAGCTCGACGGCCTGCACATCCACCGTTACTCGGTCGACTCATCCGTCATCTCCAGTTCGGCTTCCCGTAACGGCGGCAACGGCTTCATCGTCAGCCCCGCCACCGCCAACACCCTGCTCAAAGACGACGTGTCCGAGCACAACGCGGGTAACGGATATTTCATTGACGGCAAGCCGCTGGCCACCGGCGCGTCGGCTTCTGGCGGTGCGGTCACGCCAGGATCGGGAACGGTGATCGAAGACAGCGCGGCCCTGGACAACGACCAGATCGGCATCCTGGTCGAGGGCGGCACCAACACCGTCGTCGAGGGCGACCAGGTGTGCGCGAGCGTCACCGCTGTCGCGGTCAGGGACGGCGTCACGGACGGGGTGGTGACCGGAAACGACGTCAGGTGCGACCCCAGGTCCGGCTTCTCGATCGGCCCGTCCACACCGGGACTCACGGTCTCGGGGAACACCGTGGTGGGCCCGCGCACCGGGTTCCTGGTCACTGACTCGGGGCCGATCGAGCTCGACAGCAACCGGATCATCGGAGCCACCGTTTTCGGGATCAGCGCCCGGGGCTCTTCCTCGAAGGTGACCGGCGTGGGCAACGTCATCTCGGGGAGCGGGTTCCGGGCCATCGACGCGCGGGCCGATGCGAGCCTGCCGGCCCTGGCGGCCACCAGCGTCTCGGGGTGGGTGTACCACGGCAAGGTGACGTTCTGGTCCTATCTGCGCTTCCATCCGCTCGCGGCGCTGTGGCTCAGCATCTTGATCCTCGTGCTTCTCGCCTGGCTGTGGTCACATCGGCGCAGGCTGGCCACGCACCCGTACCCGGCGAGCACGCGCTGGCGGGGCGAG
>JASHTQ010000440.1 GCA_030040475.1 Streptosporangiaceae bacterium | reverse complement strand
ACCGGAACCGGGCCAGGTTGACGGGCTGACCGGGGCCGGTGAAGACGGGTGAGTACAGGGCGCGGCCGAGGGCATTGATGGCGAGGATGTCCAGGCGGCCGTTCCGGACGAAGGCCGGCGTGTCCGTCATGCCGTCGAGGATGAGCTGGATGCCGGGGCGCACCTGCTGGGGGGCACGGCGCCGGGCGGCGCGGGCCGGGGGGGTGTTGGCTGTGCGGGCCAGGTCGCACAGGTGCAGGCGTTCGGCCTCGTTGAGCTGGAGTGCTCCGGCGATGGCCTCCAGCACGGTGTCGGAGACGCCGGTCAGGTTGCCTTTTTCCAGGCGGGTGTAGTAGTCGGCGCTGACGCCGGCGAGCATGGCGACTTCCTCGCGGCGCAGCCCGGGGACGCGCCGGTTGCCGCCGTAGAAGGTCAGCCCGGCCTGCTGCGGGGTGATCCTGGCGCGGCGGGTAACGAGAAAGTCGCGCACGTCGCCCTTGTTGCTGCTCATGCCTCCACCGTACGTCCCGCCGCACAAGCGAGGGGGGTTCCGTCATGACCAGGGACAACGTGACCTCCCGCGGCAGCGTGGGGCGGGGTTGCATGGTCGCCATGAGTGCTGCGACTGCGGCGGGCGCCGTCGCCTGCGCCGGCCAGGCACAGAGCCGCGCCCCGGCGTGGTCGCTGACGGCGGCGCTGCTGGGTTTCTTCATGGTGACGCTGGATGCGGTGATCGTGAACGTGGCGCTGCCGGATATCCGCCGTGAGCTGGCGGGCGGGATCAGCGGCCTGCAGTGGGTGGTGGACGGATACACGCTGATGTTCGCGGCGCTGCTGCTGTCGGCCGGGTCGCTAGCGGACCGGATCGGCGCGCGCCGGGCGTTCGGGGCCGGGCTGGCGCTGTTCGTGCTGGCGTCGGCGGCGTGCGGCCTGGCGCCGTCGCTTGCGGCGCTGGTGGCGGCGCGCTTCGTGCAGGGGGCGGCGGCCGCGGCGATGATGCCCGCGTCGATGGCGCTGGTCGGCCACGCCTACCCCGACCCGGCCCGCCGGGCCCGGGCGGTGTCGCTGTGGTCGCTGGGTGGAGTCGCGGCCTCCACCTCCGGGCCGCTGCTGGGCGGTGTACTGAGCGTGGTCTCGTGGCGGCTGATCTTCTTCGTGAACCTGCCAGCGGGCGCGGCCGCGCTGGCCGTGCTGGCCCGCGTCGCGCCGTCGACCCGTCACCAGGTGCCGTTCGACTGGGCCGGGCAGGTGGCCGTGGTCACGGCGATGGGCGGGCTGACCTACGGGGCGATCGAGGCCGGGGCCGCCGGGATCACCGCCCCGGGCGTGCTGGCGGCCCTCGCGGTCGCGGTCGCCGGCCTGGCCGCGTTCGCGGTGGTGCAGGCGCGGGGCGGGCATCCGATGCTGCCGCTGTCGCTGTTCCGGTCCCGGACGGTCAGCGTCGCGGTGGCCACCGGGTTCGCGTTCATAGTCGGCTACTACGGCCTGCCGTTCGTGATGAGCCTGTACCTGCAGCAGATACGGGGCCTGTCCGCGCTGGATACCGGGATCGTGTTCCTGCCGATGATGCTCACCGGCGCGGTGCTGACCCCGCTCGCCGCCCGGCTGACGGGACGGTTCGGCGCTCGTGTCCTGATCAGCACCGGGCTATCAGCGATGACAGCGGGGCTGACCGTGATGGCGCTGCTGCCAGCCCCGGCGCCGGTGGCGGTGCTGTCGGCGCTGATGATCTTGACCGGACTGGCCGGGCCGCTGGTCATGCCGCCGGTCATGGCGCTGCTGCTGCAGGTGGTTCCCGCTCGCCAGGCCGGGGTAGCCAGCGGCGTGTTCAACACCAGCCGGCAGGTCGGCGGGGCGCTGGCGGTCGCCGTGTTCGGCGCCCTGCTGGGCAGCCGGGCCACGTTCGTCCACGGTATGCGGGTCAGCCTGCTGATCGCCGCCGCCGTCGCCCTGATCGCGGCCGCCGTCAGCATCCAGCTCAAGGCCGCCGGCAGTGGCGGCGATTAGTGACAACACCAGCTAACAGAGGAGGAGCACACGATGAGCACCTGGACGAGCGGTGAGCTCGACATCCTGGGATACGCGACGGAGCTGCGCATCAGCACGCGACGGCCGGACGGGACGCTGCGGCCGCCGGTCCCGATCTGGGTCGTGCGCGCCGGCGACGACATCTACGTCCGTTCGTACAAGGGAACCGGCGGTGCCTGGTTCCGGCACGCAAGCCGCCAGGCCAGCGCTCACGTCAGCGTGACCGGCCTGGACCGCGACGTGACCGCCGAACCCGTCGGCCAATCGCTGCGCAGCATGGTCGACGCCGCCTACCAGGCGAAGTACGCCAGGTACGGGCGCAGCTACGTCACGGCGATGACCAGCGACACCGCAGCTGACACGACAACCAGACTCACCCCGGCAGGTGAAAGGACACAACGGTGAGCGGGCACAACGACCAGGCACACGGCATCGAGCCGTCGGGCGCGGCCAGGATGTTCGGTGACTTCGCCCCCGGCCTGGTGCACTTCACCGACGACGTGCTGTTCGGCGAGGTATGGACCCGGCCGGAACTGTCCCCCCGGGACCGCAGCCTGGTCACCGTGACGGCCCTGGCCGCCGCGGGGAACACCGGGCAGCTCACCTTCCACCTCGGACTGGCCAGGCAGAACGGCCTTACCCAGGCCGAGTTGACCGAGGCGATTACCCACCTGGCGTTCTACGCCGGCTGGCCCCGTGCCATGTCCGCCATGACCGTCGCCAGGGAAGTCTTCGGCGGCAAGCAACACGACGAGTAAGGAGACCCGAGCAGTGAATATCGAGCCGAAGCAAGCCACCCGCAAGGCTCCCGCGGCCTGGTTCACCGGGGACGTGTACATCGACGCGATCCACGTCCGCAAGCCCGAGCCGTCCCGGATGGCCTGCGGCCGCGTCCACTTCACCCCCGGCGCCCGCACCGCCTGGCACTCCCACGCCCAGGGTCAGACCCTCTACATCACCGAAGGCACCGCCCTGATCGGCGCCCGCGACGGGACGGTCATCGTGGCCCGCCCCGGCCAGGTCGTCTACACCCCGCCCGGCGAGGAGCACTGGCATGGCGCCGCCCCCGGCAGCTTCATGGTCCACATCGCCCTGTACGAGGGCACTGCCGACGGGGACGGGGCCAGCTGGCTCGAGCGCGTCACCGACGAGCAGTACCTGGCGGCCGCCGCGGCCACGCAAACAAACTGAGAGGAACGCAAAAGTCATGCGCGGAGCAGTTATCTACGCACCGGGCGCTCATTCCGGCAGTTGATCTTGCCTCCTGTGCGCACTTGACTATGCCCTAAGGGTGGGCTGGATCCTGGGCGGGTCGGCGGACACGAGCCACGAGAGGGTGTGTGATGGACGTTCGAATGCGAGAGGTACCGGGACAGGTCGTTGTCACCGAGCAGCGCATGGTCGACCAGCAAGCCTTGGAGCGATGGCTTCCCGAAGCGATGGCACGGGTGCACAAGGCTGCCGGAGACATGGCGGCCGGGACGGCGGAGCAGCCTTATCTGCTGCGGGGTCATGCGGCTGACGAGCCGGTGTTCATCGTGATCTACGAGGGCAACCCGAACGAGGGCGAGACGGCAGTCGAGTGCTGTACTCCCTTGCGTGCGGACGCCGCTACGCCGGATGGCGCGGCTACGCGCACGATCCCGGCCCACCGGGAGGCTTATGTGCGCGTCCAGAAGCGAACGGTCCAGTCCGGCGGCCTCGGTGACGTCTACGGGGGGATCGAGAAATGGATCGAGGACCAAGGCCTGCAGGTCGCCGCCGCACCCCGGGAAACGTACTGGACCAACTTCTATACCGCCGCGGCAGATGACGAGGTATTCGATGTGGCGTTCCCGGTGGGGTAGACATCGTGTGTGGCGAGCCCAGGAGCGCAGATGACGATCGGTGAGTTCTCCCGCCGGTCCCAGCTGTCGCTCAAGGCTCTCCGGTTGTATGAGCGCCTGGGGTTGCTGCGGCCCGTAGCTGTCGATCCGGGAAATGGCTACCGCAGGTATCACGAAAGTCAGCTCTACACCGCGCGGCTGATCATCATGCTGCGCCTGCTGGACATGCCGCTGTCGGAGGTGGGCAGGGTGGTGTCCGCGTCCGGAGCCGAGGCCGCTGAGCTCATCGACGCGTACTGGGTCTCGGCGGAGAGGCGGTTCGCCGCCCAGCGGCAGGTTATGGCCAGCCTCAGGCCGGGCGTCGCCGTGTCGCAGATGCCCGCGCCGGGACTGCTGGTCCGGGAACGGGACGTCGCGGAGCAGACGGTGCTGACCGAGCAGCGGCACGTCTACATCGGTCAGCTGGCCTGGATCCGGGAGGCCGCGGCCCGGCTCACCGCAACCGCCGCGTGGTGCGGCGGTGTGGCGGGCGAACGTTTTGTCATCTTCCACGGCATCGTCACCGCCGACAGCGATGGCCCGGTCGAAGTGTGCGTTCCTGTCAGGCACCCGCCCGATGACCCGGCTGAGCTGGCCTGGCGAGTTGAGGCCGCACATCGGGAAGCCTTCATCCCGGTAACCAGGGCGCATTTCGAGATCCCCGCGATCCTCTCGGTCTACGACGAGCTGGCGCGCTGGGTATCCGCGCCCGGCCGCAGGCAAGCCGGAGCCCCCAGAGAGGTCTACCGGCCAGATGCCGAGCCGCTCTTCGCAGCGGCAGACCAGCAGATCTGCGATGTGGCCATGCCTTTCGCTGCCGTGCCGCCAGCCGTGGCCGGGTCGGCGACGCGAGACACGGACGATTGAGGTCGTTCCCACCTGAATCGGCTGGTCAGCGGGCTTGTCTGGGCAGGCTTGGCGGTGCTCGCGCTGGTGGGGTGGCTGGGCACAGTTCATGATCATCTGCCAGCGGGTGATGTGCTGATGACCCTCGCGCAGTTTGCCGGTCGGCGAGACGGTCACGCTGGTGTGGCGCGCTGCTCGGCGATCGAGTTGCCGCCGTCTACGACCAGGTACTGCCCGGTGATGTAGGACGCGCCGGGACTGGCCAGCCAGGCGATCGCGGCGGCGACCTCGCCGGGTGAGCCGCTTCGGCCAGCCGGGGTGGCCTGCCCTTGGCCGCGCTCGTCCGGGGTCTGGGAGCCGGTTGCTATCCAGCCCGGGGCGACGGCGTTGACGGTGATCCCGTGCCGTGCGGTGTCGACGGCGGCCGCGCGGGTGAGGCCGATCATGCCCGCCTTGGCGGTGGCGTAACCGACGTCCTCGCGGATCGCCATCACCGGGCCGGTCACGCTGGCCACCATGATGACCCGCCCCCAGCCGCGGCTGGTCATGGCCGGCACCGCCGCCTTGGTGACCAGGAAGGCGGAGGTCAGATTTCGGGAGAGCGCGGCCTGCCAGGTCGCCAGGTCCATGGACTCCACGGTGCCGGACTCGAAGATCGCGTCGGCGACGGAGATCATGCCGGCGTTGTTGACCACGATGTCCAGTCTGCCCCATCGCTCCAGCGCAGCCGACACGAGTCCGGACGCCACGCGGGCATCGGTGAGATCGCCGGTGCTCCCCGCCGCGTCGAAACCGGCACTGCGCAGCTCGCCGACCCGGTCCTGGATCCGGGCGGTGGTGGCGCTGACCATCACGGCGGCACCGAGCTCGGCGAGCAGCGTGGCGGCGGCGAAACCGATGCCGTCGGGACTGCCCGCCCCGGTGACCACCGCCACCCGGCCGGACAGGTCGAACGCCGCTGGGATCGGCATTGTCCGATCCTAATCGGGCCGGATGCCGAATCCTGGCCCCGCGGGGAAGGCGGCAGCACGGCGCGGCGGTGCGCAGCCAGCGGGCCGCAAGATACCCTTCGGGCCTATGGTGAAGCGCTCTGACCCCCTGGAGAGTACGCCGCCTGCCTTCGGCGAGCAGGCGGCCAGGCAGATCCTGCGCGAGGCCTTCGGCGTCGAATCGTCATCCCTCAAGCCCCTCGCCGGCGAACGTGACCAGAACTTCCGCGTCGACACCGCCGCCGGGCAGCACTTCTTGTTCAAGATCTCTAATCCGGCGGATGACGGGCCCGTGCTGGCGATGCAGGCTGCCGCTCTGCGCCACATCGAGCGAGTGGATCCGGGCCTGCCCGTGATGCGTCCCCTGCCGGCGGTGGCGGGGGAATCCTGGGTCGAAGTGCCCGGACCCGACAGCCGGACCTACCCTGCCCGGCTTTTCACGTTCCTGCCCGGGCAGGCAGTCGCGAACACGGCGCTCACCGCTGAGGCGATCTGGTCCCATGGGCAGACCACGGCCCGCCTGGGGCGGGCGCTTCGCGGCTTTTTCCACCCCGCGGCCGACTACGAGATCTTGTGGGATATCACCCGCTTGCCCACGCTCCGGCCGCTGCTCACCCATCTCTCCGACGGCCGCCGCCGGGCTCAGGTGGAGTCGGTTCTCGACCGGTTCGAGGCCCGGGTCGCGCCGGTGCTGCCGGGGCTTCGCGCGCAGGTGATCCACGGCGACATGAGCCTGGACAACGTGCTGTACGGCGATGACCTTCGGGTCAGCGGGATCGTGGATTTCGGGGACATGACCTATGCGCCGCTGGTCTGCGATCTCGCCGTCGCCATCGCCGACGTCCTGCACGGCCGCGACGACGCCATCGAGGCGGCCGGGGAGATTATCGGCGGCTACGTCTCGGTGACGCCGCTCGAAGACGAGGAGGCCGGACTGCTCGCCGACCTGGTGGCGGCCAGGCTTGCCACCGAGCTCACCGTGACCGCCTGGCGGCGCGGTCTCTACCCGGACAACGCCGCGTACGCCGCGGCCGGCGAGCCGGGTGCCCGCGCCTTCCTCGACGCCATCGAGGCGACGGGGATGGAGGCCGTCGCCCGGCGATTCCGCGAGGCCTGCCGCCGGCTTCCCTACCGGAGGTCTGCCACCGGCACCCTGCTCGAGCGCCGCCGCCTGGCGCTGCCCCGATCGCCGCTGTTCTACTCCAGCCCGGTGCACCTCGTCCGCGGCGAGGGCGTCTGGCTGTTCGATCCCGACGACCGGCGGTACCTCGACTGCTACAACAACGTGGCCGTGGTCGGGCACAGTCACCCAAGGGTCGTGCAGGCGGTGACGCAGCAGCAGCAGCTGCTCGCGACCCACAGCCGCTATCTGCACGAAGCGATCGTCGAGCTCGCCGAACGCCTCCAGTCCACCCTGCCGCCCGAGCTGGACGCCGTCATCATGGTGAACTCGGGCAGCGAGGCCAACGACCTCGCCTGGCGGATCGCCCGCGCGGCCACCGGCCGGGCCGGCGCGGTCGTGACCGGCTGCGCCTACCACGGGCTGACCGAGGCCACGCACGCCCTGTCTCCCGAGGAGTGGGCCAAAGGGGAGCGGCCTGCCCACGTTGCGACGATCCCGGCACCTGACGGGTACCGCGGGCCGTACCGCCGGACAGACGACGGGTGGGTGCAGCGGTATGCCGCCCACATCGATGACGCCGCCGGGACGCTCGGCGGCCGCGGCTTCGCCGCCATCTACCTGGACCCGGCCTTCACCGCCGACGGGATCCTGTCGCCCCCGCCCGCCTACCTGCGGGAAGCAGCCGAGCGGGCCGGGGCGCTCGGAGGGCTCGTGGTGGCCGACGAAGTGCAAGCCGGTCACGGCCGGTCCGGGACGCACCTGTGGAGCTTCCAGGCGTCAGGGATCACGCCTGACATGGTGGTGATGGGCAAACCGATGGGCAACGGCTTCCCGGTCGCCGCCGTGGTGGTCAGGTCCCGGCTGCTCGCGGCGGTACCCGAGGAGGTCGAGCTGTTCAGCACGTTCGGCGGCAACCCGGTAGCATGCTCGGCCGCGCTCGCGGTCCTGGCCGTCATCGAGGAAGAGGGCCTGATAGCGAACGCCGCGACGGTCGGCTCCTACCTCCGCCACGGCCTGCTGACGCTCGCGGAACGCCACCGGATGATAGGGGACGTCCGGGGCGAAGGCCTCCTGCTCGGCGTCGAACTGATCGACGAGGCGCACGGGCCAGCGGCCGGGAGCGCCCGCAAGGTAACCGAGGCGATGCGTGAGCGCGGAATACTGATCAGCGCAACCGGCCCGGAAGGAAACGTGCTCAAGATCCGGCCACCCCTGGTATTCCAGCACGCCCACGCCGACCTCTTCCTGCAGGCCCTTGACGAGGTTCTCGCGTCTTCATGACGCCGTACCGGGCGCGGGACAGCCTGATCTACGAAGAAGAGGAGCCCTTGTCCTCGGCCTCGGCTTCGGCCAGGAGTTGACCGGCCCGGGCTTCGTCAGCGGCGGCCACGAATACCCGGACACCCTGGAGCTGAAGCTCCGGCGACCGGCCCCCGGAATGGTCTGGTGCCACGGCCGCCTTCAGGCCGTTGCTGCGTAGCATGCCGACGATCAGTTCGGCCTCCACCCGGCTGGTCGCTACCGCTACGGGCACCGGCACAGTCTCGTCGGCTTTCGTACCCGTGTCCTCCTGCTGCCGGTGTTTCCAGGGCATGACCTCAGCTCCTTCCCGTTGGGTCCGGCATCATGGCGCAGTACTCACCGTAGTCCGCGCCAGACCCCCCCTCTCCAGTTCTTCGGTTACAAGAAGTATCATTCTGATGACCATTAGTAGTTTCCGGCGCCAGCGGGGGTGAGGGCGCGGTGGGGTTCACTGATGATGTGTTCGTTAGCTTGCTCGAGGGAGCACCGGACGCGGTGGTGTGTGTGCGCCGTGACGGGCAGATCGCGCTGGTGAATTCGCAGACCGAGCGGCTGTTCGGGTACCGGCGCGATGACCTGGTGGGCCAGCCGGTGGAGGTCTTGCTGCCGGAGGCGCTGCGGGCCGAGCATCCGGCGCACCGGATCGATTACCTGGCCGACCCGATGACGCGGCTGATGGGAGCGGACACCGAACCGTCCGGCCGACGCCGTGACGGCAGCACGTTCCCCGTCGAGGTCTCGCTGTCGAGGGTCGACACCGCGGACGGCACCCTGGTCATGGCCTCGGTGCGGGATACGACCGAACGGCTGCGGCTGCAGGCCGAGGGCGAGCGGCTCAGAATTCTGGCCGAGCGGGACCGGCTGGAACGTCAGATCCAGCAGTCACAGCGCCTGGAGAGCCTGGGCCAGCTGGCCGGCGGGGTGGCCCACGATTTCAACAACCTGCTCGCGGTGATCTCCAACTACGCCGCGTTCGTCAGCGACGAGGTGACGCGGAGCCCGCGCGAGGTCAACCTGCAGGCGGTCCGCGAGGACGTCGGGCAGATCCAGCGGGCCGCCGACCGGGCCGCTGGCCTGACCCAGCAGTTGCTCGCCTTCGCCCGCCGTGACGTGATCCAGCCGCGTCCGCTGAACCTAAACGACGTCATCGCGGACGTGCAGCAGATGCTGGTCCGGACGCTCGGGGAGCACGTGGAGCTGAAGACGGACCTGCACGACGAGCTGGGCACGGTGGTCGCCGATCCGGGCCAGATCGAGCAGATCCTGGTGAACCTGGCCGTCAACGCCCGCGACGCGATGCCGTCGGGCGGAACGCTGACCGTGGTCACCTGCAATACCTATGTGGACGCCGCGCACGCCGCGAGCCGGGTGGGGCTGCCGGTAGGGAACTACGCCTGCATGAAGATCACCGACACCGGCGTGGGGATGTCGAGGGAGGTCATTGACCGCGCGTTCGAGCCGTTCTTCACCACCAAGGCCAAGGGCGAGGGAACCGGCCTGGGACTTGCCACCGTCTACGGCATCGTCAGCCAGGCCGACGGCTACGTGCAGATCTATTCCGAGGTCGGCATCGGCACCACCTTCCTGGTACTGCTGCCCACCGCCGAGCGCGACGCCGCGCCTGCGGCGTTGCCGAAGGTGCCGACCCAGCGTGGCGCGGGGGAGACGATCCTGGTCGTCGAGGACGAGCCGGCCATGCGCGAGGTGACGCGGCGGATCCTGTCCCGCAACGGCTACCGCGTGCTGGTGGCCGCCAACGGCCGCGAGGCGATGGAACTCGCCGCGAACCAGCCGGGCGACATCGACATCCTGCTCACCGACGTGGTGATGCCGCAGATGCTGGGCAGGGAGGCCGCGGAGAAGATCGGCGCGCTGCAGCCGGGCGTGAAGGTGCTCTTCATGTCCGGCTACACCCAGGGGCTCCTTGACACCCAGGGCGTCGTCCAGCCCGGCGTCAACCTCATCGAGAAGCCGTTCACCGAGACGTCTCTGCTCACCAAGCTGCGCCAGGTGGTAGCCGCGGACGGGGCGCCGGACCCGTCCGGCGCCCCGTCCGACTGAGGGCGAGTACGCACCCGAGAGCCCATATTACCCAAAGCCATCGACGTGTTACTATAAGCCACCGAAGTCTCGCGGGGATAGGTCACGGGGGCCGCGCGTTCATCGCGAGCGGGATCTGATCCAAAGGGGGAACCATGGCGCAGGAAGACAGCCCTGCCGCGGCAGCGAGGTGGCGAACTACGGTGGCCATCGCCCAAGACCAGGGCGAGGCCTTGCGAGTCAGCTGGCAGCGGTACGAGAGCGAGTTCGGCTGCATGCCCTGGGGCATGATGGCAACCAGCATGACCACCGACCGGCCGAACCTGTACCTCGCAGCCAACGAGGCGTTCTGCAAGCTCATCGGCTACTCCTGGACGGAGCTCGCCGGCCGCGACTTCCTCGGCGACCTCGAACCGGAAGAGCAGGCGACGATCGACCTGCTCACCCAGCAGATCATGTCGGGTGATACCGACCACTTCCAGGTCGACACGCGGATGATCCGCAAGGACGGCGAGACCGTGGCCGTCCGGCTGACCGGGTGGGCGATCCAGCCGGAATCCGGGGACCGCTACCTCACCACCTACGCGGAGGACATCACCGCGGCCTCCCGCGCGATGCACGAGGTGCAGCAGCTCGCGCACGAGCTGGCGCGGTCGCGCCGGATGGAGAGCCTGGGTCACCTGGTCGGCGGGCTGGCGCACGACTTCAACAACCTGCTGACGGTGATCGCCAGCTACGCGAGCCTGGTGCACGAGGAAATCAGCGTGGCCGAGGCCGCGGACAGCCTGACCAGGTGGGGTCCGGTCCGTTCGGACGTGGAGCAGATTCAGGGCGCCGCCGATCGTGCCAGGATGCTGATCAAGCGGATGCTCGCCTTTGCCCGCAGGGAAAGGGCACAGACGGAGGACGTCGATCTCGCCCAGGTCATCAGCGACACAACCGTGCTCCTGAACGAGATTCTTGGCGAGCACATCCCGGTCATCGTCCAGCCCGGTACGAATGTCTGGCCGGTGCGGGCTGATTCGGCCATGGTCGAGCAGGTGATCACCAACATCGCGGTGAACGCGCGGGACGCCATGCCGGCGGGCGGCCAGCTCACCATCAGCACCGGCAACATGGACACCATGAGCATGGCCAGTGCGGATCTGTCCGTCGACCAGTATGACGCGACCGAGCTCGCGGAACTGCTCCCCGGGCGCTACGTGGCGCTGCGCATCTCCGACACCGGCTGCGGCATGGACCCGGTGATCGCCCAGCGGGCCTTCGAGCCCTTCTTCACCACCAAGGACGCGAATCAGTCGGCCGGCCTTGGCCTGACCACCGTGCAGCGGTTCGCCGCGGAGGCGGGCGGCAAGGCATGGCTGGAATCGGAGGCCGGCACCGGGACCACGGTGACGGTGGTGCTGCCCGCCGCCCAGGGAGCCGGCTGGGAAGTACCGGGCGCGGGCGGCACATCCGGCCGACCCGCGCACAGCGGTTCGGTACTCGTGATCGACGATGAGCCGCAGATCCGCGAGGTGGTGCACCGGGTGCTGTCGAGCGCGGGCTACCAGGTGACGACCGCCGCCAGCGGGCAGGACGCGCTCGCGCTGCTCGCCAAGCCGGGCACCTCGGCCGACCTCGTGCTGACCGACATCGTGATGCCCGGCATCACCGGCGCGGCATTCGCCGCCCAGGTCCAGGTCATGCGCCCCGGCATCCAGGTGCTCTTCATGTCCGGGTACGAGCGCCCGGACCATGCCGCATCGGGCTGGCCGGATGCCGAGGTGCCGGTGATCGGCAAGCCCTTCTCCAGGGCCTCGCTGCTGGCCACGGTGTCTCAGCTGCTTGCGGCCGGTCCTGGCAAGTCCTGGGGCGAATAGAAACAGTGGAGGTGATCGGGTCCGCTGCGGCGGACCCGATCACAGTTCGTCGTCCGGGGCTTCCGCCCGGCGCGCGGCGAGCGCCGCGGCCTGCGTGCGACGGGTCATGCCGAGCTTGGTGAGCAGGGCTGAGACGTAGTTCTTCACGGTCTTCTCGGCCAGGAACATCCGCTCGGCGATCTGCCTGTTGGTCAGCCCCTCGCCGATCAGCTCCAGCACCCGTTTCTCCTGCGCCGACAGCGCAGCCACCGGGTCGACGCTAGTCATCCGCTCCCGCAGCCGCGTCATGACCTGGCGGGACGCAAGCGGGTCGAGGGTGGACTGGCCGGCCGCCACCTTGCGCACCGCGCTGACCAGATCCGCGCCGGCCGTCTGCTTCGACACGTAACCGGCGGCACCGGCCATGATCGCGCCGAGGATGGCCTGGTCGTCTCCGTAGGCGGTGAGCATCAGGCAGGCGGTCTCCGGAAGCCTGGAACGGATTTCCCTGCATACCGCGACCCCGTCCCCGTCCGGCAGCCGCACGTCAAGGACGGCGACGTCTGGCTGCAGCGCAGGCAGCCTGGCCAGCGCCGTGGAGGCCGTGCCCGCCTCGCCCACGACGTCGATGTCTGGCTCGGCGGCGAGCAGGCCCTGCACGCCGCGGCGGAAGATCTCGTGGTCATCGAGCAGGAACACGCCTATCCGGCCCTGCTCGGCCTGCTCGTCCATGGGCGCCTCCCCCGTTTCGCGCGCCGGCCCGGGCCGCGCCATAGGCGACGGATTGCCGTCCCCTGCCGGCATTGCGCGGGCAGAGGGTGCCCGGGCGAACATCTCGATCTTACTATAGGTACTCTGTACAGCACTAATTGTAAGGAACGGCAGGTCGGCAGGCATCACCGACCCGCGGTTACCGCGGCCGGGCGGCGCGCAGCGGAAGGGGCTTGGGCGATGGACGCATGGCAGGTACTGGACATCGCGCGCCGGCTCCGCCTGGCTGACCGGATGTACCTGGCCGGCCAGTTGCACGATCGGCCGATCCAGGACCTGGCGGCGGCGGCACTCGAGCTCTCGGTGGCCCGCCGGACGGCCGGGACACCGGCGAGCGATGAATTCGACGTGGTGGAGCGGCTGGTCGAGGAGGCGGGCCGCGAGCTGCGCTCGATGATGGACGAGATCGGATCCTTCTCCCGGCCGGAACCCGATCTGGCCACGGCGCTGGCGGGACGCACCGCCCGCCTGCTTGCTGCCCCGCTGACCATGGTGGCCGGGGAGGGCGCGGGCGGGCTGGCGGCCGCGGAGGTGTCCGCCGTCGCCGACGTCGTTGAGCTGATCCTGCTCGGGGCCTGCGCGCGGCCGCCGGTCCAGGCCATGGCGGCAGTGCGAGCCGACGAGCAGCTGATCCACCTCGACCTCAACCTGACCCCGGCGGTCGATGGCGACCACCCGTTCGGTGATCCCGGCGAGATAAAGGAGTGCCTTGATCACCTGGCGGCCGCGATGCAGGCACAGGCCGATGTCCAGCCCCGCGAGCAGCGGATCCGCGTCCGGATGAGCCTGCCAAGGCCGCCGCGCTAACCCGATAGACCGCCAAACGCGCGGTCTGTGCCGCAGCAGGTACTCCGCGGAAGGTTCGTCCGCGGTAACTAGATGGATCCCGGCATGGCGCTGGCTGGCGGGCGCTTTGGTGTCCGGGCTGTTCGGTAGCGTGATGGGTCAGCGGTTCATCAGGGCGAAGACGCCCCAGCCGAGATACTCGCGCCGGTACCTGGCGTATCGTGCGGGCGAGGTGGCGAGTTCCGCGCGCATCTGGCCGGCCAGCTCGTCATCGGGGTTGGCGTCGAGCCAGCGGCGGATATTCAGCCATTGCGCTGCGGCGTACCGGTCCCAGCTGTCCTGGCTGGCGAGGACCATTTCGACGACGTCGCAGCCCAGGTCGCCGAACCGTTCGATCAGGTCCGGCAGAGGCAGGAAATCATCACTGCCGATGGCGTGGCAGCCTTCGATGGTGGCCTGGTCGGGAGGTTCCCGGCGCCAGTACGGCTCGCCGATCAGCATCATGCCGCCGGGCTGCAGGCTTCGCCGCAGGAGCTCGATCGTGCCGGGTACGCCGCCGCCGATCCAGGTGGCGCCGATGCAGGAGGCGATGCCCGCCGGGGCGCCGGCGACGTAGCCGGACGCGTCGCCGTGCACGAAGCTGACCTTGCCGTCCACGCCCAGCTCGGCGGCCCGGGCGCGGGCGGCGGCGATGAACACCGTGCTGATGTCGATCCCGGTCCCGGTCACCTGGTGGTCGCGTGCCCAGGTGCACAGCATCTCGCCGGTCCCGCAGGCCAGGTCGAGCATCCGCGTCCCCGGCGGCGGGCTCAGCGCGCGGCCCAGGGCGGCCAGCTTGTCGCTGGTGAACGGGTTATGGATGCGGTGGCTGCTCTCGCGAATGGTAAAGCTGCGGGGAAGGTCCATGTCAGGTCTCCTCATGCGAGAGGGTCCGGGTCAGCGGCGGGCGGGTCATCGTGCCCGGCGCGGGGCTGCGGGCCGTGAGGCGGCCGCCGGGCCATTGTCCCGGAACTCACCCCGGTCACTGAGACCGGCACCGACGACGACGTGATCTGGGCGCAGCAGGCCGTCGACGCCCTGCTGGCCATGAAGGACGCGGCGGGCGTCACGCCACCGGCCCCGAGACCCTGGACAAGCACTGCCAGCGGTTCCGCGAGGCCGCCGATGCCGGGATCGTCCCGAACGCCGCCCGCCGCAGGAGAAACGGACGCCCTCGCGACCCGGATGCGCGACCGCGCCGGCACCCTCACCCGCGCCGCCCAAGCCGACCCCTGGATCCCCGAGCCGACCTGACACAGAAAACCCTGCCCGCCAGCCGCTACCGAGCGCATACCCGGAATTGCAAACTCCGGCATACCCATCCAGTTACCGTCCGCGCTTATACATGATCGCGCCGCAGTCTTTACCGAGCACCCCGGTGGCGTAGCGGTGTTAGTTGAGAAGCGCGCTGGCCCGCGCTGTAATTCTCCCGGAATCCCGGTCTCATGCCCGACCAGCCGCCAGGCGCGGCGGTTCCACGCCTGCGCTGCGGTCCTGCCTGCGCCGACAGGGCCTTAGTGCCCGGGCCGAAGGGCCCGGGTCCGCCCGGGCATTAATACCCAGCCTTCGAAAGGACCGGCCCTGATAGGGCCGGGTCCTTCGGATTAAGGCGGGATACCAGGGCCTAAAAGACCGGGACAACGGCCCGTCAAGGACGGGGACAACGGCCCTGAAAAACGAGCCGGGAAAAAACGAGAGTGGAGAGCAGAACGGAAACACCGGAAACCGAAAGAGGCGAACACCCGATGGCTCTCCACCACACTCTCCGCACCGCCCGCCGGGCCCTGCGCGCCGCCGCCCGCACCGGCCGCGGCCGCGCCGC
>JASHTQ010000439.1 GCA_030040475.1 Streptosporangiaceae bacterium | reverse complement strand
GACCGCGGCTCGGCCTCGCACTGCGCCGACCGCATCATCGACTACGGCTGCGACAAGGACTTCGGCCGCCCGCTGCGGATGAGCCCGGCGAAGGTCCAGGCGTTCCTGCTCGGCTGGCTGCCGCGCAAGGTGATGCTCTCCTTCGCCGAGCAGGACGCGATGCCGCACGTGCTCGCGGCGTGGGTGCGGTGGGCCGGCCGGCGGCGCGGCCTCGCCGAGGCGGCCGTCACCGAGACGCTGGAGACCGTGTTCAACTCGATGGGCATGTTCGCGCAGGCCTACCGGGACCCGGCCGAGTTCGGCCTGGACTACGTGCTGGTGCGGCGGCTGCTGCCGGACGGCGACCTGGAGGCGCTGCCGCGCCGGGCGTTCGCGTTCCCCGTGCTCGAGGGCTGGCATTCCGGCACCGACCTGGGCAGCCTCGACCCGGCCGACCCGCACGACCGGCGGGCGCTGCTCGCCGCCGACCACGCGACCCCGGCCCCCGGCGGCGTCGGCCGCCACATCGAGCGGCACCTGCAGCTCGCCGACCGGCTGTGGCGCGGCGACCCGCCCGAGCTGTGGGAGGCCGCCCAGCGCCTGCTGGACGCCGGCCAGGACCGGCACCTGGTGCTGCACGCGCTGATGGCCGTGCTCGACCACACCGGCGGCGACGAGGCCGCCCTGATCGCCGTGCTGCGCGAGCTGGGAACCGACGAGCCCTGAGGCAGCCCGAGATACCACCTCCCGTTCGGCATGAAAAGGAACGTTACGGAGGTCAGCCGGCGCCGACGGGACCGTAACCTCCGCCGCCCGGGGTCTGGATGACCAGGACGTCGCCCGGGGCGACGGGCACCGAGTCGCAGCCGCGCATCGGGGTGACCGAACCGTCCGGGTGCTCGATCCATCCCCGGCCGAGCGCGCCGGGGTGGCCGCCCGCCATGCCGAACGCGGGGACGCGGCGGTGGCCGGACAGGGTGGTGACCGTCATCGGCTCGGTGAAGCGGAGCCTGCGGACGCCGCCGTTGCCGCCGTGCCAGCGCCCGGCGCCGCCGCTGCCCGGGCGGATCCGGTAGGACTCGAGCAGCACCGGGTAGCGCCACTCGAGCACCTCGGGGTCGGTGAGCCGGGAGTTGGTCATCTTGGTCTGCACCACGTCGGTGCCGTCGAAGCCGTCGCCGGCGCCCGAGCCGCTGGCCACGGTCTCGTAGTACTGGTACCGGTCGTTGCCGAACGTCACGTTGTTCATCGTCCCCGACCCCTCCGCCATCACGCCGAGCGCGGCGTACAGCGCGCCGGTGACCGCCTGGGAGGTCTCCACGTTGCCGGCCGCGACCGCCGCGGGGTATTCCGGCGCGAGCATGCTGCCCGCCGGGATGATCACCGTCAGCGGCTGCAGGCAGCCGGAGTTCAGCGGGATGTCGTCGGCGACCAGGGTGCGGAACACGTACAGCACGGCCGCCATCGCGACGGCCGACGGCGCGTTGAAGTTGTCGGCGAGCTGGGGCGAGGTGCCGGTGAAGTCGATCTCGGCCCGCTGCTCGGCCTGGTTGACGCGGACGGCGACGGTGATCGTGGCGCCGTTGTCAAGCTCGTAGTCGTACCGGCCGTCGTGCAGCGCGGTGATGACCCGGCGGACGGCCTGCGCGGCGTTGTGCTGGACGTGCTCCATGTACGCGCGCACCACGTCGAGGCCGAAGTGCCCGACCATCCGGTGCAGCTCCTGGCTGCCCTTGGAGTTCGCGGCGACCTGGGCGCGCAGGTCGGCGAGGTTGGTGGCCGGGTCGCGGGAGGGGTACTCGGCGGTCTCGAGCAGGGTTCTCGTTTCCCTTTCCCGCAGCCGGCCGTCGCTGGCCAGCAGCCAGTTGTCGATCAGCACGCCCTCCTGCTCGACCCTGGTGCTGGCCGAGGGCATCGAGCCGGGCGACATGCCGCCGATCTCCGCGTGGTGCCCCCGGGAGGCCACGTAGAACCAGATCTCGTCGGCGTCGTCCGCGAACACGGGCGTGACCACGGTGATGTCGGGGATGTGGGTGCCGCCGTGGTAGGGGTCGTTGAGGACGTAGACGTCGCCGCGGCGGATGTCCGGGTTGCGGCCGATCACCATCTTGATCGACTCGCTCATCGAGCCGAGGTGGACCGGCATGTGCGGCGCGTTGGCGATCAGGCCGCCGTGGGCGTCGAAGACCGCGCAGGAAAAATCGAGCCGCTCCTTGATGTTGACCGAGTGCGCGGTGGACTGCAGGCGCACGCCCATTTGTTCGGCGACCGACATGAAGAGGTTGTTGAAGATCTCCAGCAGCACCGGGTCGGCGTCGGTGCCGATGCCGGCCTGCGCTGGGCGCGGGGTGATCCGCGAGAGCAGCAGGTCGCCGCGTTCGGTCAGGCCGGCCTGCCAGCCGGGCTCGACGACGGTGGTGGCCAGTTCCTCGGCGATGATCGCCGGGCCGTCGACGGCCTGGCCCGGTTCCAGCTCGGCGCGCGGGAACAGGCCGACCTGCGCCCACGCGCCGGCGGCGAACATGCTGACGCGCGCCCGGGGCTCGGGCCGTGCCTCGCTGGCCGGCCGCTCGGGCTGGGCGCCGTTTGATTTTTCAGCCGAACGGGCGGTGGTATCTGCGCCGGTTTGTGCGGTGGCGCCGAGGAGCTCGACGGAGACGGCCTCGGCGACGATCGTCTTGTCGGGCATGAGGAAGGAGAAGCGGCGGGTGTAGTCGGCCTCGAACGCGGCGGTCATCTCCTGCAGCGGGCCGAGCGGGACGATGACGGCGGTGTCGGTGCCCTCGTAGCGCAGGTGCGCGCGGCGGGTGACGGTGGTCTGGCCGGCGGGCACGCCGTCGGCGGCGAGCTCGGCGCGGGCGTCGGCCTCCAGCGGGGCCAGGATGCCGGGAAGCCTTCTCAGCAGCTCCGCGGTGAGCGGCTCCTCGACCGCCTGCTCGCGCATCGCGATGATGTCGGCCAGGCCGATGCCGTACGCGGACAGCACCCCGGCCAGCGGGTGGATCAGCACCTTGGTCACGCCGAGCTCGTCGGCCACCGCGCAGGCGTGCTGGCCGCCGGCGCCGCCGAACACGTTGAGCAGGTACTCGGTCACGTCGTAGCCGCGCTGCACGGAGATCTTCTTGATCGCGTTGGCCATGTTGGCCACGGCGACCTCGACGAAGCCCGCCGCGACCTGCTCGGGGCCCCTGGTGTCGCCGGTTTCCTCCGTGATCTGCGCGGCGAGGCTCTCGAACTGCTGCCTGGCTTTGTCGGCATCCAGGGGCTGGTCCGCGTTCGGGCCGAAGACGCGCGGGAAGTGGTCGGGCTGGATGCGGCCGAGCAGCACGTTCGCGTCGGTCACGGTGAGCGGGCCGCCGCGCCGGTAGCAGGCCGGGCCGGGGTCCGCGCCGGCCGAATCGGGGCCGACCCGGTACCTGCTGCCGTCGAAGTGCAGGATCGAGCCGCCGCCGGCCGCGACCGTGTGGATGGACAGCATCGGCGCCCGCAGCCGGACCCCGGCGACCTGGGTCTCGTACTCGCGCTCGAGCTCCCCCGCGTAGTGCGACACGTCGGTCGAGGTGCCGCCCATGTCGAAGCCGATGACGTTGGTGAAGCCGGCCTGGCTGGCGGTCCTCGCCATGCCGACGATGCCGCCGGCCGGGCCGGACAGGATCGAGTCCTTGCCGCGGAAGCTGGCCGCGTCGGTCAGGCCGCCGTTGGACTGCATGAAGAACAGCTTGGCGCCTTCCAGTTCGCTGGCTACTTCGGTCACGTAGCGGCGCAGGATCGGCGACAGGTAGGCGTCCACCACGGTGGTGTCGCCGCGGGAGACCAGCTTCATCAGCGGGCTGGTCCGGTGCGACTCCGCGACCTGGGTGAAGCCGATGGCGCGGGCGATGGCGCCGATACGTTCTTCGTGCTCGGGGTGGCGGTAGCCGTGCATGCAGACGATCGCGACGCTTGTCAGGCCGTCGTCGTAAGCCTGTTTGAGGTCGTGCCGTACTTTGTCCTCGTCGAGTGGGGTGAGGACCTCGCCGCGGGGGCCGACCCGCTCGTCGGCCTCGATCACCCTGCTGTACAGCAGCTCGGGGAGGACGATCTTGCGGTCGAAGATGCGCGGGCGGTTCTGGTAGGCGATCCGCAGCGCGTCGCCGAACCCCTTGGTGATCACCAGGACGGTGGGCTCGCCCTTGCGCTCGAGCAGGGCGTTGGTCGCGACCGTGGTGCCGAGCCTGACCGCGCCGATCTGGTCCGCGGGGATCTTCTCGGTCTGTTTTAGGGCGAGCAGGTGGCGGATGCCTGCCACCGCGGCGTCGTTATAGGCGCGGGGGTTGTCGGACAAGAGCTTGTGCGCGACCAGGCTTCCGTCGGGGCGCCTGGCCACGATGTCGGTGAACGTGCCGCCACGGTCGATCCAGAATTCCCAGCGTCCGGTCACTTCGGCAGCGTAGCTTTGCCTTGCCTATCAGGCGCGCAGCGGGTCCAGGTCGCGGTGCGCGGCGTCCACGTCCTGGGCGGTCAGCGTGGTCAGGTCCGCCGCGGTCGGCTGCTCGCCGAGCTGGATCACCCGGACGTCGCGGCAGGCGCTGGCGCGCTCGAGCAGGGACCTGGCGAACCTGCCGTTGCCGAGCTCGTCGATCCGGCCCGCCTCGCAGGCGCGGGCGAAGATCTGGCCGAGGAGCTCGACGGCATCCGGCTCGAAGACGTCCCCGGCCTGCTCGGCCAGCAGGACGGCGATGCGGACGAGCTCGTGCGGCTGGTAGCTGGGGAAGGTGACCCTGGTGCTGAACCGCGACGCCAGGCCGGGGTTGCTGCGCAGGAACCTGTCCATGTCGTCCGGGTACCCGGCCAGCACGATCACCAGCCGGTCCCGGTCGTCCTCGGCCCGCTTGAGCAGGGTCTGCACCGCCTCGGAGCCGAACGCGTCGCCGCCGTCGTAGCCGTCGTTGTGCAGCGAGTACGCCTCGTCGATGAACAGGATGCCGCCCATCGCGGAGTCGATGAGCTTGTTGGTCTTGATCGCGGTCGAGCCGAGGTGCTCGCCGACCAGGTCGGCGCGGTGCGCCTCCACCACCTCGGGCCGCACAAGCAGCCCGAGCGCTGCGAAGATCCGGCCGAGGATGCGCGCGACCGTGGTCTTCCCGGTGCCGGGCGGGCCGGTGAACACGAAGTGCCTGGCCGGCGGCTGGCTGGTC
>JASHTQ010000045.1 GCA_030040475.1 Streptosporangiaceae bacterium | reverse complement strand
GGTGCGGTTCGCGCTGGCGCGCATGCCGCCGGGCGGCGCGGCGCCGCGGCCGGCGGTCGTCGCGCGGCACGTGCTGGGCAATCCCGCCTATGCTGTTCGATATGCGCACGCTGCCGCGGCCGCGGTGCTGCGCTGGGCCGCCGAGCTGGGGACCAGGCCAGCCGGCCCGCACGAGTTCCGGCCGCGCCTGCTCGCCGAACCGGGGGAGTTGGCGCTGCTCGACGCGCTGTCCTGGCTCCCGGAACGGGTGGCCGCGGCGGCGCGACGCGGCCGGCCCGACGAGTTCGCCGGGTACCTGGAGGGGCTGGCCGCGCGGACAATTGACACCATGAGCACCGCCAGCTTCGCAACCGTGTCTGGCATCGGCACCGAACGCCTGTGGCTGGCGGCGGCGGCGCGCACCGGCCTGGCCGCCGGGCTCGACCTGCTCGGCATCAGCGCCCCAGAACGTCTGTAGGCCGCCCGCACCCGAAGGGAACAGCATGAGCCGTGTCGCGCACCCGGCCGGGCCACGCCATGGTGACGTGCTGCCCGCGGACCATCCGCCCGTCCCTCCCGATGACCTGAACGCCCTGCCCGCCGGCATCTGGCCGCGCCGGGCCCGGCGGGTGGACGGCGTGCTGACGATCGGCGGCGCGGACGTACGCGAGCTCGCCGCCGAATTCGGCACCCCGCTGTACGTCTGCGACGAGGAAGATGTCCGGGCCCGGTGCCGGGAATACGTGGACGCGTTCGGCCCCGACGCGCGGGTGTTCTACGCGGCGAAGGCGTTCTGCTGCCGCGCGGTGCTGCGCTGGGTGCACTCTGAGGGGCTCGGGGTGGACGTCTGCACCGGCGGCGAGCTCGAGGTCGCGCTGTCGGCCGGGGTGCCGCCCGAACAGATCACGCTGCACGGAAACAACAAGACGCCGGAGGAGCTGTCCCGCGCGGTGGCAGCCGGTGTGGGGCACATAGTCACGGATTCGTTCGAGGAGATCGCCCGGCTGGCGTACCTGGCCGACGGGGCGGCGACCCGGCCCAACGTGCTCGTCCGGGTCACCACCGGGGTGGAGGCGACCACGCACGAGTTCATGGCCACCGCGCACGACGACCAGAAGTTCGGCTTCTCGCTGGCCTCGGGCGCGGCGGACGAGGCGGTACGGCGCGTGCTGGCCAGCCCGGGTCTGTCGTTCGCGGGCCTGCACTCGCATATCGGCTCGCAGATCTTCGACACCGCGGGCTTCGAGGTGGCGGCGCACCGGGTCGTCGAGCTGGCCGTCAGGATCCGCGACGAGCACGGGATCGAGATAGCCGAGCTCGACCTCGGCGGCGGGTTCGGCATCGCCTACACCGAGGAGGATGACGCGCCCGAGGTCAAGGATCTGGCCCAGAGCCTGCGCGCGATCGTGGACGGGCAGTGCCGTGCCGCCGGGCTGGCCAGGCCGCGGCTGACCGTCGAGCCCGGTCGCGCCATCGTCGGCCCCTCCACGGTGACGCTGTACTCGGTCGGCACGATCAAGGACGTGGACGGGCTGCGCACCTACGTCAGCGTGGACGGGGGAATGAGCGACAACATCAGGACCGCGCTCTACGACGCCTCCTACCTGTGCGCGCTGGCCTCCCGCGAGTCCGCGGCCCCGCCCATGCTCAGCCGGGTCGTGGGCAGGCACTGCGAGAGCGGCGACATCGTGGTACGTCACGCCTACCTGCCGTCCGACCTGGCCACCGGCGACCTGCTGGCCGTCCCCGCCACCGGTGCCTACTGCCGGTCCCTTGCCAGCAACTACAACCACGTGCCCCGGCCCGCCGTCGTCGCGGTGAACCAGGGCGCCGCCCGCCCCATCCTCCGTAGGGAGACCCTGACCGACCTGCTCAGCCTGGATCTCGGTTGACGTCCTCCGCAGTTCCGATGACGTCCCGTGCCGTTCCGTCCGGGCGCCCGCGGACCAACGGCCTGCCCCGCCGCGCCTCCAGACCAGGCGCCTGCTTGACTGTTCCTTACAGCTTGAAACTATCACTTCGCACTGACATTCTACGGGAGGTGAAGCGGCGTGTCCTCCTCGGCTCTCCGGCCGTGACCTGGTCGCCGCGGCCGGAATGAATCAGACCCTCCGCACGCTGAACGTGGCCCTGCTCGGCTGCGGGGTGGTGGGATCCCAGGTGGCCCGGCTGCTCACCGACCAGGCCGACGACCTGTCCCTCCGGGTGGGGGCACGCCTTGAGCTGGCCGGCATCGCGGTGCGGCGGGTCAGCCACCGGCGAGCCGAGGGAATCGACCGGGCGCTGCTCACCTCGGACGCGCACGCACTGGTCAGCCGGCCGGATATCGATATCGTCGTGGAGGTCATCGGCGGCATCGAGCCGGCCAGGTCGCTGCTGCTCGAAGCGCTCAAACTGGGCAAGCCGGTGGTCACGGCGAACAAGGCGCTGCTCGCAGAGGACGGCGCGGAGATCTACGCGGCCGCCCGCGAGCATGGCGCCGACCTGTACTACGAGGCATCCGTGGCCGGCGCCATCCCGCTGCTGCGGCCGCTGCGGGAATCGCTGGCCGGCGATACCGTGCACCGAGTGCTCGGCATCGTCAACGGCACCACGAACTACATCCTGGACCGGATGGATTCCTCGGGGGCGGACTTCGCCGAGTCGCTCGAAGAGGCCCAGGCGCTCGGCTACGCCGAGGCCGACCCGACCGCGGACGTCGAGGGGTTCGACGCGGCCGCTAAGGCGGCCATCCTGGCCAGCCTCGCCTTCCACACGCAGGTCACCGCGGCGGACGTGCACCGCGAGGGCATTACCGAGATCACCGCCGCCGACATCGGCAGCGCGCGTGCCCTCGGCCGGGTGGTCAAGCTGCTTGCCATCTGCGAGCGCTGCGACGGGGGCGTCTCGGTGCGTGTCCACCCGGCGATGATCCCGCGCTCGCATCCCCTCGCCGCGGTCAGCGAGGCGTACAACGCGGTCTTCGTCGAGGCGGAGTCGGCCGGCCGCCTGATGTTCTACGGAGCGGGCGCCGGCGGCACCCCGACCGCGAGCGCGGTGCTCGGCGATATCGTCGCCGTGGCGAGGAACCGGCTGGTCGGCACCCGCGGCCCGGACGCGTCCGCGTACGCCGGGCTGCCGATCATGCCGATGGGTGAGACGCTCACCCGCTACCACGTGTCGCTCGACGTCGACGACAAGCCCGGCGTGCTTGCCCCGGTGGCCGAGGCGTACGCCAGGCACGGCGTCTCCATCGAGACCGTGCGCCAGGCGAGCCGCGGCGAGCAGGCACAGCTGATCATCGTGACGCACACGGCGCGGGACGCGGCGCTCGCCGCGACCGTCCGCGACCTCGAGGCCCTGCCCGTCGTCCGGGCCGTAGCCAGCATCATGCGCGTGGAAGGGGAGGAGGAGTGAGGTCCGTGACCGAACAACCGACGGCGGCCGGCCGCTCCACGGGACCGCGGCACGGCGTGATCGCCAGGTACCGGAGCTGGCTGCCGGTCACCGAGGAAACGCCGGTGATAAGCCTGGCCGAGGGCGGCACCCCCCTGCTGCCCGCCCCCGTGCTGTCCGCGCGCACCGGCTGCGACGTGTACCTCAAGGTGGAGGGGGGCAACCCGACCGGGTCCTTCAAGGACCGCGGCATGACGGTGGCGATCAGCAAGGCGGCGCAGGCCGGCGCCAAGGCGGTGATCTGCGCGTCCACCGGAAACACAAGCGCCAGCGCGGCCGCCTACGCCGCCCGCGCCGGGCTCACCTGCGCGGTCCTGGTACCGCGCGGAAAGATCGCCATCGGCAAGCTCGCCCAGGCCCTGGTGCACGGGGCCCGGCTGCTCCAGGTCGACGGCTCGTTCGACGATTGCCTGGAGCTGGCGAGGAAGCTGTCCGCCGAGTATCCGGTGGCGCTGGTCAATTCCGTCAACCCGCACCGGCTGCAGGGCCAGAAGACGGCGGCGTTCGAGATCGTGGACGAACTCGGCGACGCGCCGGACGTGCACTGCCTGCCGGTCGGCAACGCCGGGAACATCACCGCGTACTGGATGGGCTATACCGAATACGCCCGGGCGGGCCTGGCGTCCCGTTCGCCTCGGATGCTCGGCTTCCAGGCCAGCGGCGCCGCGCCGATCGTGGCCGGCCGGCCGGTGCTGCATCCGCAGACGATCGCGACCGCGATCAGGATCGGCAACCCCGCCTCCTGGCAGCTGGCAGAAGCGGCCCGCGACGAGTCCGGCGGCCTGATCGACTCGGTGACCGACCGGGAGATCCTCGCCGCGTATCGGCTGCTGGCCACGAAAGAGGCCGTATTCGGCGAGCTCGCTTCGTCGGCCAGCGTGGCCGGCCTGCTCAAGGCGTGCGCGAACGGGCAGGTCGCGCCGGGTGCCCGGGTGGTCTGTACGATCACGGGCAATGGCCTGAAGGACCCGGACTGGGCGCTGTCAGGCGCCCCGGCCCCGGCCACCATCCAAGCCGACGCGGCCGCCGCGGCAACCGCACTCGGCCTTGCGTAGCTCCGTTACCCGGGAGCCCGCCCGCAGACGCGTCGGCCGCTGCCCAACCGGTACGCCGGCCGCGCCGGCGGCCCCGCTAACCGCAACGATGTAAGGATGTGGCGGTTACAACCGCCACATCCTTACATCGTTGCGACGGGACCTGATGCCCCGGATCGCCTACGGGGTGCTGGAGTGACAGCTGAGACCTGAGTGAGGAGCTAGATGGGCTGGGTAGACGGCGCCGTGCGGGTCCGGGTGCCGGCGACGAGCGCTAACCTCGGGCCGGGGTTCGACGCGCTCGGGCTCGCGCTGACGCTGCACGACGACGTGGTGGCCTGGGTCGCGGAATCCGGGCTCTCCATCGAGATCTCGGGCGAGGGCGAGGGCACGGAGTTGGCCGGCGCGGGCGAGGACCATCTCGTGGTGCGCGCTATGCGGGCGGCATTCGAGGCGACCGGGGGCCAGCCGCCGGGGATCGGGCTTCGCTGCGTGAACCGGATCCCGCACGGTCGCGGCCTGGGTTCCTCCGCCGCCGCCGTGGTGGCCGGCCTGCTCGCCGCCCGGTCGCTGACCGGGCACGACCCGGCCGCGCTGCCGGCGGAGGCCCTGCTCGGCCTGGCCACCGCCATCGAGGGCCACCCGGACAACGTGGCCGCGTGCCTGGGCGGCGGTCTGACCATAGCCTGGATGGCGGCAGGCGACCCGCGCATGGTGCGGCTTGAGCCGCTGCCCTCGATCAGGCCGGTGGTGTGCGTCGCGCCGTCACCGGTGCGTACCGACATGGCCAGGGGACTGCTGCCGGACGCCGTGCCGCATAAGGACGCGGCCGCGAACTCCGGGCGCAGCGCCCTGCTGATAGCGGCGCTGACCCAGCACGCGGCCGTGACCGGCGGCCACGACGGCGAAGCGGCGTCGATCAGCGCGCAGGCGTCGTTGCTGCTCGACGCGACGCAGGACTGGCTGCACCAGGACTACCGCGCGGCGGCCATGCCGCAGACGCACGCGCTGGTCCGCGGCCTGCGGGCGGCCGGCATTCCCGCGGTCGTGTCGGGGGCGGGACCCTCCGTGCTCGCGTTCCCCGGCGTCCCCGGCGTGCCCGGTAATCGTCACCACCTGGACAGCCTGGGTTCAATCGTGAGAGAAACGGGTATTGCATGGCACATAAGCTCGCTGGACGTCGAGCGGGAAGGTGCTCGTGTCCTGCGCCCGGAGTCTTCGCCGGGCTGCTGACGCGGGAAACGAGCAACGAGTCCGCCCGGCGGCCGGGCACCCGGCCCCAGCGCCAGGCCAAACATCGCACCTGGAACTGAGCCTGCCGGATGCCGACGGCGAGCCTCTTGGGACCGTTGCCTCTTCTTCCGCG
>JASHTQ010000438.1 GCA_030040475.1 Streptosporangiaceae bacterium | reverse complement strand
CCAGCGTCAGGGAGAACGTGACGTTCGGCGCGCCGGACGCGGACCCCGACGCGGTCGAGGCCGCGCTGACCGCCGCGCAGGCCCGGTTCGCCTACGACCTGCCGTGGGGCCTGGACACCAGGATCGGCGAGCAGGGCATGGCCCTGTCCGGCGGCCAGCGGCAGCGGATCGCGCTGGCCAGGGCCATCCTGGCCAAGCCGGACGTGCTGATTCTCGACGACCCGCTGTCCGCGCTCGACGTGCACACCGAGGCGCGGGTCACGCAGGCGCTGCACGAGATCCTGGCCGGCGCCACCGCCCTGGTGGTGGCGCACCGGCCGTCCACGGTGGCGCTTGCCGACACGGTGGCGCTGCTGTCCGGCGGGGTGATCGCGGCCAGCGGCAGCCATCGTGACCTGCTCGTGTCCAATGCCGAGTACGCGGCGCTGATGGATGTGGAAGACCTGGAGGAGAGCGCGTGAGCGGGGATGCGGGGGCCGACGCCTCGTGGCGGGGGGTCGCCGCGGAGAAGGCGGAGGAGGTCAGCGCCGGGCTGGCCGCGCTGCTGCGGGAGCGGAGCAGGCGGCTGCTCGGCGACCTGCTGCGGCCCTACCGGCGGGCGGTCATCGCGACCGTGTCGCTGATCGTGGTGGAGAGCCTGGCCGCGCTGGCCGGCCCGTGGCTGGTCGGCCTCGCGATCGACAACGGCCTGCCGCCGCTGCTGCACTCGGGCGACACGGCGCCGCTGCTTGGGATCGCCGGCGCGTTCGGCGCGGCCGTGGTCGTGCAGGCGGTCACGACACGGATGTTCGTCACGATGACCGGGCGCGTCGGCCAGCGGGTCGTGCTCGAGCTGCGCCGCCGGCTGTTCGCGCACTGCCTGGAGCTCGAGGTGGCCTTCCACGAGGACTACACCTCGGGCCGGGTCATCTCCAGGCAGACCTCCGACGTCGAGGCGATCTCCGACCTGTTCGAGGAGGGGCTCGACTCGCTGATCGCGGCCATCTTGACGCTGCTGCTCGTCGGTACCGGCATGCTGCTGCTCGACTGGCAGCTCGGCCTGGTGGTGCTGGCGGGCTTCGTTCCGCTGACCTGGCTGACCGCCTGGTTCCGGCGCGAGTCGGCCAGCGCGTACCGCCGCAGCCGGGAGGCCATCGCGCTGGTCATCGTGCACTTCGTGGAGACTTTCGGCGGGATACGGGCGGTGCAGGCGTTCCGCAGGGAGGACAGGAACGCGGCGATCTTCTCCGGGCTCGGCCAGGACTACTCCGACTCCAGCGCGCACGCCTCGCGGCTGATCGCGCTGTACGGGCCGTCCATCTCGCTGGTCGGCAACGTCATCACCGGGATCGTGCTGGGCTACGGCGGGCTGCTCGTCATCGACCACGACATCAAGGTCGGCGTGCTCGCCACCTTCCTGCTGTACCTGCAGCGGTTCTTCGACCCGCTGCAGGACGTGTCGCAGTTCTACAACACGTTCCAGGCGGCGGGATCCGGCCTGGAGAAGATCTCCGGCCTGCTCGAGCAGGATCCCGCGGTGCCGGAGCCTGCGTCGCCGGCACCGCTGCCCCCTCTCGCCCGGGCGGGCAGGCGGGTGCGGTTCGAGTCGGTCACCTTCGGCTACCGGGACAACCTGGTGCTGCCGGGGCTTGACCTGGACATACCGGCCGGGCAGACGGTCGCCGTTGTCGGCGAGACCGGCGCGGGCAAGACGACGATCGCGCGGCTGCTCGGCCGGTTCTACGACCCGCGCTCGGGCCGGGTGACGCTGGACGGGGTGGACCTGCGGCAGCTGCCCGATCCGGTGCTCCGCGGCGAGGTCGTGGTGATCACCCAGGAGAACTTCCTGTTCGAGGGGACGGTGGCGGACAACATCAGGCTCGGCCGCCCCGATGCGAGCGCCGAGGAGGTGCGGGAGGCTGCCGGGATGATCGGCGCGGACGCCTTCATCGCCGCGCTGCCCGACGGGTACGACACGCCGGTGGGCAAGCGCGGCGGCCGCCTGTCCGCGGGACAGCGGCAGCTGATCTCGTTCGCGCGGGCGTTCCTCGCCGCCCCGGCCGTGCTCGTCCTCGACGAGGCCACCTCGCTGCTGGACATCCCGAGCGAGCGGCTGGTGCAGCGCGCGCTGCGCACCGTGCTCGCGGGCCGGACCGCGGTGATCATCGCCCACCGGCTGTCGACGGTGGCGATCGCCGACCGGGTGCTGGTCCTTGACCGGGGCCGGATCACCGAGGACGGCCCGCCTGGCGAGCTGATGGCGGGCGAGGGCGAGTACGCCGCCCTGCACTCGAGCTGGGCGGCCAGCCTGGCGTAGGGGTTCCGACACGGGCGGGCCGGTCCCAGCGTGGGGGGTGGCCGCGGCACGCGTACCCTATGGGGCATGAGACCTGCGTTCATGTCGCGGCCGAAGCCGAGCGGCGAGGCGGAGCAGATGTACAAGGCCGACACGGCGCTGGCCGGACGGCGCGGCGAGCTCCTCGAGGCGGCCCAGCAGGCCGAGACCAAGCTCCGCGCCGCGCAGGCCCGCCATGCCCCCGAGGCCGAACTGCGCCCCCTCGCGCTGAACCTCGACACCGCGCTGACCGCCGCCATGCACGCCGCGTACGCGGCACAGCGCGCGGAGATCGGCCCGCGCGGCTACGACGACCGCATCTTCCGGCGGAAGGCGAAGGCCAAGCCCCGCGTGCACGCCCTCACCGCCGAAGCCGAGCACCTGCTCACCCTCCGCGAGACGCACCGCCTCAACGACATCCCGGCCGTCACCTTCGAGCCTGCCCCGTAGCCCTCGCGCTGCGATCGTGGGTCAAAACTTCCCCTGGGAGGGAGGTAACGACCCACGATCCCTGAGCGGCCGCCTTCGCGGCCCGATTTTGCGGGCGTCTTGGCGTGAACCATCCAGGGGGGTGGCACGTCCTCACTTGTAGGGGACTCAAGACCGCAGCGGATCTGTGCGGCATGGGGGGAGAGATCGGCCGCAATCGATTGCCCGGAATGAGCGTGTCGCTTGCGCCGATAACATAATCGGGGCACCATTGGTCTAGGCCACTTGCCCCAGCACGGGACCGAAGAGACATAACGAACACGAGCAGTAGTCAATAAGTGCCAGGCGGAAGTCAGCGGAAAGCTACAAGATGACCACCGAGAAAACGGTCACCGAGTGCCATATAGCGATCGCGGGACCTGCGGCACACTAGCAATTGATCAACACCACACACGATGAACCGTCCAGGAGGCACTGAGATGTGCCCACACACGCCGCCCTGCCCGGACGCGTCAGCGCCGGATCGCGAAGCGGCACATACCGTTGTCAGCCACCCTGAGCAGGGATGGAGCCTGCTCTGCAATGGCGTAGTGATCTTCGAGGACACCGGGGAGCTTCTCCCCGACGGCGCGTCCATCGCGCCGCACCGGCCGACCGACCTGGGTTTTGAGCGTCCGGTCGAGCTGGGTCACGGGCACGGCGGCCACGCCCCGGCGGCCTGAGCCGATCTGCCGCGGGGGTCGCGCGGCATTGCGCGGGGGGCTGCGACTTGACTGTCCCGGCCGCGGGCGAACGTCACGGTTAGGCGTCGGTTACGCCACGATCGTCATCCCAATCGGCAACGGTTACAGCACGATTGCGAGCCACTCCGCCACGGCGGCGGAGATCACCTGCGCGTGTCCTTTCAGCGCGTGGGTCTCCCCCGGCACGACGACGACCCGGTTCGCGTCCCGCGGCCCGGGGATGCCGAACGGGTCGCGCTCACCGTTCACGACAAGCACCGCGGCGCCGGCCGTGCGAGCCTGGAGGAGTTCGGCGCGCCTGCTGCGGTCGGGCGCGCCCGGCGGGTGCAGCGGAAACGCCAGCGCGATCACGGCCAGGGCGCCCACCTCGGCCGCGGTGCGGCAGGCGACCCGGGCGCCGTTGCTCCGGCCGCCCTGGACGAGCGGGACGTGCGGAGCCAGGCGCCTGAGCGCGGCGATGATCTCGGCCCAGGCGGCGTCCTGACGGTCGGCGGACCCTGGGGCGCGGCCGCCCCTGACCCGGTACGGCTGGACGACCCGCGCCACAAGCCCGCCCGCCTTGAGGCCGGCGTCACGGGCGGCGAGCAGGTCGGGCGCCCCGACCCCGCCGCCCGCGCCGTGCGTGAGCACCAGCAGGAACCGCGCGACCGCGGGATCCCCCTCCAGCTCGGCCGTGGCGGCACCGCCGCCGGTAGCGATCTGCACGGCGCCATTGTCCTCGCCGCAGCGAGCGCCTACACCGTGAGGATCTTCTTGAGGAACTGGCCCGTGTAGCTTTCCCCGGCGGCGGCGATCTTCTCGGGCGGCCCCTCGGCGATGACCTGGCCGCCGCCCGCGCCGCCCTCGGGGCCGAGGTCGATGACCCAGTCGGCGGTCTTGATGACGTCCAGGTTGTGCTCGATCACGATGACCGTGTTGCCGGTCTCG
>JASHTQ010000437.1 GCA_030040475.1 Streptosporangiaceae bacterium | reverse complement strand
AACAGCCCGAAGATGAACGCGGTGATCAGGCTGAACCACGGCACGCCGTTCCTGTCGGTCCACCGGAAGGCCTGCGGGAAGTAGCGGTTGCGGGCCAGGCCGTACCCCACGCGCGAGGTGGAGGTCTCGTAGATCATCCCGGTGCCGGCGGGCGAGATCACCGCGTCCAGCCGCAGGATGATCGCCAGCCAGCCGAGTCCGGCCGCGCCCGCCAGGCCGGCGAACGGCCCGATCGCGATCGGGTTGGTCGACGGGATGCCTGCCCAGCCCTTCGGGCCCGAGATCAGGCTGTGCGGGATCGCGGCGATGAACACCAGTTGCAGCAGTACGTAGATGATGATGCCGATGCTGCAGGCCAGGATGATCGCCCGCGGCAGGTTCCGCTGCGGGTTCTTGACCTCGCCTGCGAGCTGGTCGGCCTGCTCGAAGCCGAGGTAGGCGAACACGATGCCCGCCGACGGGATGGCGCTGAAGAAGGCCTTGGCACCGAACGGCATGAAGCCGCCCACGCCGAGGTTGTTCCCGTTGAACTTGAACAGGAAGATGATGATGGCCAGGACCGGGATGGCCACCTTCCACCAGGTGATGCCGGAGTTGACCCGGTTGAACAGCTTGATGGCCAGGAAGTTGACCGCGGTGAAGATCGCCATCAGGATGATCGTCATCAGGAAGCCGAGCCCGGTGACGTTCCCCGTGGTGGAGTTGAACAGGCCATGCCAGGCGTATGACCCGTACTGCATCACGGCGAAGCACTCGATCGGCGCCACCGTGACCGCCTGCAGCCACGAGAAGAAGCCGAACGAGACGCCGGCGCCGCCGCCGAACGCGAAGTGCGGGAACCGGGCTGTTCCGCCGGACACCGGGTACATCCCGCCAAGCTCGGCATGGACCAGCGCGAGGATGATGACGATGACCCCGCCGATCACCCAGCCGAGCAGGGCCGACGTGCCTGCCGCGGTGGCGGCGCCGAAGGCGCCGAACAGCCAGCCGGAACCGATGATCGAGGTCTCAGAGGCCCACGTCGCCCCGACCAGCCCGATCTCCCGTTTAAGGCCGACGTCCGCTGGCACAGTTGTGGCGGCCCCAGCAGTTTCAGTTGCCATGATCGATCTCTTTTCCCGATCGTGCCCCGTAGGGCGTGCCACCCTCCATCCGAGATACCCACCCAGAGGCCGTGAGCAACCCGTATGCGTCGAGTGAGATCATCGTAGAGATCATCGTGATAGCTGAGAAGTGTTCACCCGGATTCGTTTTGATAACGCAGGTCAAGGGCATGTTGCCGAACTAAAGGAGATGTCGCACGCTTCGCGGTCATCACGCGTACATGTCCTTGGAATAACTCGATGTTACGGTTTCGGCGCGCGCTTGTGAACGCCTTCACATAAGGCAAGACCGCATTATGGGAGTCTTAATAGACCGATCGGCCGGATCCTAACACGCCTATGCGGTGACGGTCGGTGTCTTAGGGTCCTTCCCATCGGCGTCGTCTTCGCCGCGCTTGCGGGCGCGGAACGCGGAGACGTTCGCCCGGTTCATGCACCGGTCGGAGCAGTAACGCCTGGTGTTGCTGGTGCTGATGTCGATGAATACGCCCTGGCAGCCCGCCGCCTGGCAGACGCCGAACCGGCCGATGCCCAGATCGGTGAGCCGGACGGCAAGCCCCATCACGGCCCCGGCCGCATACTTGTCCGCGACCGACCCGCTCTCCGTATAGTGCACGTGCCACGCCTGGCCGTCGTGCCCGGACAGCTGAGGATGGACGGGATGCTGGATGAGCAGCGCGTTCAGCCGCGCCGCGGCGTCCTCGCCGTCGCCCGCCGCGCAAGCCATAAAGAAGGCACGGAACTCGCTTCGCAGGCCGCGCAATGCGTCAAGGTCATTGCGCGTCACCCCGTGATTGAGGTGCTGCCGGTCGGCGACCAGGTCGCGCAGCCCGTCCAGGTTGGCCAGCCGGTCGCCGTCTTGGCCCCCGGCGCCGGCCGAGTTAACGAGCCGTACCGCGAGTTCAGCGTAGGAGTTGAGGTCCACTCCACGGTCCCTAGCTGCGGGGAGATTGATGGTAATGGCCTACGGCCGGTATCGAGTATTACACCATCGCGGCGCCGGGCGCCAGCAGCACGCCGACGTTCCGTGCCCCGACAATTACACATCCCCAATTCCCGGGATCCGCCCATCCCGCCCCCCGCGCCCGTCCTCGCCCGCGCCGGCCAGCTTCCCGGTCCGGCGGGTGGGTAGGGTGTCGGTTGTGTTTGCTGTGACTGCCGCCCGGATCGACGCCGATGACCCGCTGTCCGGGCTGGAGCTTGGCGAGCGGCCGGAACCGGTCGCGCCCGACGGATGGGTCACGGTTACGGTCAAGGCCGCCGCGCTGAATCATCACGACGTCTGGACGCTGCGCGGAGTGGGCATCTCGGCGGATCGGCTGCCGATCGTGCTCGGCTGCGATGCCGCCGGGACCGACCCGGCCGGCCACGAGGTCATCGTGCACGCCGTAATCGGCGACCTGGACGCGAGCGACGGGGACGAGACCCTCGATCCGCGCCGTTCGCTGCTGTCGGAGCGGTACGACGGCACGTTCGCCGGGCAGGTCTGCGTGCCGCGCCGCAACCTGGTCGCCAAGCCCGCCGCGCTGTCCTTCGCGGCGGCAGCCTGCCTGCCGACCGCCTACCTGACCGCGTACAAGATGCTGTTCGAGAAGTCCGGCCTGCAGCCCGGCTCCACCCTGCTCGTCCAGGGCGCCGGCGGCGGGGTGGCGACCGCGCTGATCCTGCTCGGCCGGGCGGCCGGATACCGAGTGTGGGCGACCAGCCGCAGCGAGGCCAAGCGCGAGCGCGCCCTCGAACTGGGCGCCGACCAGGCTTTCCCTGCCGGAGCGAGGCTGCCCGAACGGGTCGACGCGGTCATGGAGACCGTCGGCGATGCCACCTGGGCGCATTCCGTACGTTCGGTCAAACCGGGCGGCCGGATCGTGATCAGCGGCGCCACCAGCGGCGAGGCGCCCCCGGCCGAGCTAACCCGGATCTTCTTCAACCAGCTGACCGTGACCGGATCCACCATGGGCACCCGGGCCGAACTGGCCCGGCTGGCCAGCTTCTGCGAGCAGACCGGAGCGCGCCCCGTCATCGACCGGATACTCCCGCTGACCGAAGCCCGCGTCGGCTTCCAGGCCATGATCGCCGGCGACCTCTTCGGCAAGATCGTCTTCACCCTCTAGCGCCCGTCGAGCCCCGCGAGCTCCAGCGCCCGTCGAGCAGCGCCAGATCACCCGTCCGACTGGTCGACGGCCGCCGAGCGCGCTCGAGCCAGCCTCAGCTGGTCGCGCCGCCCGGCTGCTCCGTGGTGTCGCCGGACGCCGGGGGCGTGTCCTCGGCGGCGTCACGGGTCTCCTCGGCGCCGGCTTGGGCGCTAGCGCCCGCGGTGCTCCCGGCGTCCGCGGCGCCGTCGGCGTCAGCGGCTCCCTGGCCCGACGCGGCGCCGGCGGTGTCGGCGGTCCCCTGGGCCGTGTCGCGGTGCTCGGCTGCCTCGTGCGCCGTGCCGAAGATCTCGGTCTTGATCCGC
>JASHTQ010000436.1 GCA_030040475.1 Streptosporangiaceae bacterium | reverse complement strand
TCGCCCGGCTCGCCGACGCCCACGCCGCCGGACGGCTGCACGCCGAGCTCACCCGCCTCGGCCGCTACCCGCTGATCGTGATCGACGAGGTCGGCTACATCCCGTTCGAGCCCGAAGCGGCGAACCTGTTCTTCCAGCTGGTCTCCGCCCGATACGAGAGAGCGAGCCTGATCGTCACGAGCAACAAGCCGTTCGGGAAAGCGCACATGTTCGCGGCAACATGTGCAAGGCGGCGCCTGAGGTGCGGCATGTTCGGCGATGCGGGGGATGGCAGGTGGTGCTGCGGCTGTCAGTGCCGATGGCGGCCGTGGGCTTTCCGGCGCCGTCTCAGCCGCCGCGGTCCGGAAGCCTGCTGGTTCCGGTTTCCCTGCTTTGGTGCTATTTCTTTTGCCGTCTTGGGAAGCGCCGACCTGCCCCGTTTTTTGTTTTCCTTGAAAAGCTCTGGATGGTCCCGCTTCAGCTTCTTCCTGAGAAGCTCTATTGCCAGGTCAGCGAGGCCTTCGGTGAACTTGACCCAGAACGGCTTCAACGCGGCGATCGCGAGGGCAATTATAGGAATCAGTAGTTTTAGGGCAGGCTGACCGCTTTTAACTTCTTCAAGAAGTAACCGATCACAGCGCCGATAATCAGCGCTATACCCTTCCCTTTCAGATGGCTCCTTAACTGCGAGACGGGCCTTACTGCTGGGCAGCTGGCGCGTGCTTGCCGACAAGGGTACTGCCTCCAGCATGCGGGCTGCGGTGTCTTGTCACGGGACGGCGGGGAGCCGGGCTTGGTCCACGTAGTCGGCGAGGTAAAACATGATGCCTTCGGCGTTCATGCCGAACGCGGCGGCGACGACCTTGGGGTCGGTGGTGCTGACCAGGCTGGCCAGGCGAGTGCAGCGTAGTGTCCGTGGCGGGACGCCGCAGCCGTCGAGGAGGTGGCTGAGGTAGGCGGCCGAGGCAGGTGCCTGCCCGGCCTTGGTGCCCTTGGTGACCATGACGTGCGGGTTGCCGGTGCGCTGGGCCTCGCGGTGAGCCAGGCAGCGCTGGAGCACCTGCCAGCTGGCCGGGTCCAGCGGCACCGGGTGCGGGCGCTTGCCGAGCCGGACCGTCCGGTCGCCGGCTTCGACGTGGCCGGTCCGCAGGTGGCGAACCTCGCTGCTGGAGGCGCCGTGCAGCAGGGCCAGGATGCCCAGCAGTGCCTCGTGCGGGTGGGCCTCGGGACTGGTGGTCCAGCGGCGGAACAGGGCCTGCTGCCAGTCCAGGGCGAGGGTCTGGCCGGTGAAGCCGCGGGGTGCGGCGGCGGTCAGGTCCCGGGCGGGGTCGGCCAGGATGATCTTGCGGGCGCGGGCGAAGCGGAAGAACTGGCGCAGCACGGTCAGCCGCCGCTTGCGCGCCCTGGGCAGCGTGGCCAGGAACGCCTCGATGTCGTGCACGTCGGTGAGCGCCCAGTCCTGCTTGCCGCGCCGGCCAGCGAGGAACCGGGCCAGGTCGCGGGCGGTGGCCAGGGCGGTCTCGATGGTGTGGTCCGAGCGGGGCCTGGTGCCGGCGCGGCGGGCCCGCTGCCGGGCGGTGAGCATGTGCTCGCAGAACCTGGCCACGGCCGGGCGCAGCGGCGCCGGGACGGCATCGATGCGGCGCTGGCGCCGTCCGGCGGCGAGCCGTTCGGCCTGGTCGGTCGGCAGGGCTAGGCCCTGCTCGGTGAAGTAGTCCTCCAGCGCCCGCGCAAGAGAGCCCATCGAGCGGCCCGGCCTGCGGGCGCGTTCGAGCAGGTGCTGGGGGTGATCGGGGTGCCCGTCGCCGAGCAGCCGGCCCAGTTCGGTGATCATCGTGCAGGCGCGGGCCGGGCAGTGCCCGGCGGCCAGGTGCGCGACGAAGCCGTCCAGCCAGCCGGGCGGGTCGGTGAGCCGGGCGGCCAGGTGAGCGGCCTGGACGAAGGGCCGTTCGGGACGGCGCTGCCAGCACGCCGAGCAAAATCCCAGCCCTTCATGCCGTCGGACTTGCCCGCATTGCGCGCAGGCCCGGGACGGGTCTTTCGGCTGGCGAGGCCGGGAGCAGATGCCGCACCAGCCGGTGTCCTCCCGCAGATACCCTGGCCGGCCGCAGCGCGGGCAGGGCCGCTGGGCTGCTGCCTGCCGGGACTTGCGCCGGCAGTCCCGGCACAACGTGTCCTCCCGGCGGCGGACCGGGTGGCCGCACTGCGTGCAGGCACGTGAGCATGCCGCGCACCGGCCCGTGTCGTCCCGCAGGACCCGCTGCTTCCCGCACCGGGGGCATGTCGTCCTGGCGGCGGCCTCGGTGATCTTCCGCCAGCACAGGCAGCACAATTCGCGGCCGATGATGCCGACCGGCGCGCCGCAGCCGGCGCAGTCCCGCTGCCTTTTCCCCATCGGCCTGGCGCGGGTCAGAGGGGCGGCATCGACCGGCCACGGGCCGGGGCGGCCTTCGGCAGGTCCGCCGCCGGCCGCGGCGGCGCCGCGGGCCGGGCGACCGGGGTGGTGTCGACCTCAAGCAAGTCGTTCGGGGTGCACTCCAGCGCGGTGCACAACGCCGCCAGGGTGGACAGCTTCACCTGCGCGGGCTCCTTGGTGAACAGCGCCGAGACCGACGCTGCCGACAGCTCTAGCCCGGCGCGTTCGGCGAGTAGCCGCCGCAGCTGGGTGCCGGTCCACACCTCCCGCTGGGCCGCGGCCATCCGCAGCTTCCACCGGATGTTCATGGCGTCGGTTCCTCTCCGGACAGCTCGCCGAGCGCGGCGGCCACCGCCCGCCGGTAGGCGTCCTCAATGAATGTGGCCGACGGACGGACGTATCGCATCGTCGAGCTCACCGTCCAGTGGCCGAGCAGCTGCTGGATCGCCACCAGGTCCACGCCCCGCTCGTAGTTATGGGTCGCGCACGCCCGGCGCAGCGCATGAGGGCTGAACCAGTCCGCGGCCGGGCGGCCTTCCAGCGTCATCAGATACCGCAGCCGGTTCCGGATCGTCCCCCGGGCCAGCGCGCCGCCGGACTCATCAGCGAACAGCACCGCCGAGTCCGGGAACTTGCCGCGCACGTCGTCGAGGAACCAGTGCAGCACCAGGTCCAGGCCGTCCAGCATCGGCACCCACCGCGGCCGCGGCCCCGACGTGTGAGCGCCCTTGCCGAACCGGACATGCAGCTTGCCGAACGGGCCGCGGCCGAAGTGCACGTCCGGGCGGTCCAGCAGCGCGGCCTCCTCCGACCGCAGCCCGGCGTGATACAGCGTCCGGAACAGCGCGTAATCCCGCGCCGCGGGCGCGTACTTGCGAGCCCCGGCGATCCGCGTCTTCAGGAACTCGAAGAACTCCGCGACCCGCTCCGGCGACGGCGGCGCCAGCTCGGCCGGGGAATCATCCCCGACATGACGGGAGGCATTGAACTCATCGACCGGGCAGACCAGCTTGACGCCGAACACGGTCTCGATCTCAGCAGCTTTGCGGGCCTGCAGGAACCGGTGGAACCCCTTGAAGATCTGCACATACTCCCGGCGGGTCGCCGTTGTCCGCCCCGCGACCGCCAGGTCCCCCACTAGCCGGTCGATGTCCTCCGGGGTCACCTCCCACGCCGGGCGGCCGAGGGCCTTCAGCGCCCGCTCCAGCAGCCCGATGTCGTTGCCGATCGTCACCGGGCTGAAGCCGCGCGCCCGCCACGACGCCACGAACGCCTCCACGCACGCGGCCTGGAACTCCCACGGGTCGCTGCTGACCTGCGCATCTGGGACCGCCCCGCCTTCCAGGACCCGCAGCATCGGCCCCACGGCACACCTTCTTCACACCTGAACCGTTAAGGTGACACCTAACATACGCCGCTTGCACCTCAAAGATCAGCAGACACGCCGAAGTGCAGATTACCCAGGTAACAGGCGCAATGGTTCAAGATCAACATGTGCCAGCCCCGGATCGCTGGGGCGAGGTATTCGGCGACGACGTGGTCGCGGCCGCCATGATCGACCGGCTCGTCCACCACGCCGAGGTCATCAGCCTCAAAGGAGACAGCTACCGGCTCAAAGACCGCAACCTGGGCCGCATCCCAGCCCAGGCAACCGAAGAGTAACCAACAGAAGAGGGTCAAGATTCAGTTGCCGCCAGAGGGTCAAA
>JASHTQ010000044.1 GCA_030040475.1 Streptosporangiaceae bacterium | reverse complement strand
GGGCCGAAGGGGGAGCAGATCGGGATCGTCTCGGTCAATGACGCACTCAAGCTGGCTGCAGAAGCCGACCTCGATCTGGTCGAGGTCGCACCGACTGCGCGTCCACCTGTCTGCAAGCTCATGGACTACGGAAAGTTCAAGTACGAGTCGGCAGTAAAGGCCAGGGAGTCGCGCAAGAACCAGACTCAGACGATCGTCAAGGAGATCAAGCTCCGGCCGAAGATCGATCCGCACGACTACGGCACCAAGAAGGGCCACGTCGAGCGGTTCCTCAAGGCAGGCGACAAGGTCAAGGTGACGATCATGTTCAGAGGGCGCGAGCAGTCGCGGCCGGAACTCGGGTTCCGCCTGCTGCAGCGTCTCGCCGGCGACGTCGAGGAACTCGGCTTCGTAGAGTCACAGCCCAAGCAGGACGGGCGGAACATGATCATGGTGATCGGTCCGCACCGGAAGAAGAGCGAGACCAAGGCCCACCCCGCCGGTCAGCAGACCAAGGCGGTGCCCAGTCCGCGTCCTGCCGCGCCAGAGACTCAGCCAAGCCCGGAGGCTCAGCGGAGCCCGGCGGCGACAAGGACCCAGCAAGACCAGACTCCGGGACCCGACAAGGCCCCGGAACCGGCACCGGCCGAGCCCGTCGCGGATAGCGCGACGGTACCTGGTCCGGCCTAACCGGTAACATCACCTGGCGGGACCAAGGCCCGCGGGTGTTCCAAGGCGGCCCCCGACTGCGCCAGCGCCCGGGGACAGTGAACGCTGCGCGCCCCGGCCGGGTGCACAGATGGAGCAAGTGCCGCCCGTGCCCCAACAGGGACCCGGGCGGCAGCGACACGAATGGAGACGACGGCGAGCATGCCCAAGATGAAGACTCACAGCGGCGCCGTGAAGAGATTCCGGCTGACCGGCACAGGCAAGGTGATGCGCCGCCGCGCCAACCGCAACCATCTGTTCGAGCACAAGTCGTCCCGCGTGACGCGGCGGCTTTACGGAGAAGTGACGCTCGCGCCCAGCGACGTCAAGGAGATCAAGAAGCTGCTGGGTAAGTAACCCGGCCCGCGTCGAGGGAGTTCAGACACAATGGCACGCGTGAAGCGGGCGACCAACGCCCACAAGAAGCGCAAGGTTGTCCTCGAACGGGCCAGCGGTTACCGGGGCCAGCGGTCACGGCTGTACCGCAAGGCCAAGGAGCAGGTCCTCCACTCGATGACCTACGCCTACCGCGACCGCAAGGACCGCAAGGGAGCGTTCAGGCGGCTGTGGATCCAGCGGATCAACGCCGCCGCCCGGGCCAACGGCATGACCTACAACCGGTTCGTCCAGGGCCTGCGGGTAGCGGGCGTGGAGGTCGACAGGCGGATGCTCGCCGAGCTTGCCGTCGCCGACGCCGCGGCCTTCTCGGCCCTCGTCGAGGTGGCGAAGAAGGCCCTTCCCGATGCAACCGGATCCGCGGCCGCGTAGCCGCTCCATCGCGCGGCTCGCGGGGGTCGACGACCCCCCGATCGCGCGATACTACGGCGGGAACCGCAAGCGGGCGGCGGGGGGTGCCAGGGGGGTCGCCCCCCCTGGGCTAGCAAGAGCGCGGCGGCTGGCCAAGCGCGCCTTCCGCGAGCGCGAGCGGCTCTTCCTCGCCGAGGGACCGCAGGCGGTCGCGGAGGCGTTCGGTTACGGCGCCCGCATCACCGACCTGTTCGTGACCGTGGCCGCGCGGGCGAGGCACGAGGACCTCGTCGCGGCGATGGCGGCCGCGGGCATCGGCGTGCACACGGTCAGCGGCGGGGTCATGAGCGAGCTCGCGCAGACCGTGACCCCGCAGGGGCTGCTGGCCGTCTGCGGCTTCGTGGATGTCCCGCTCGCCGCCGTGGCCCCGGCGGGCGGACCCGCGCCGCCGCTTGTCGCGCTGCTTGCCAACGTCCGCGACCCGGGGAACGCCGGGACCGTGCTGCGCACCGCGGACGCGGCAGGCGCCGGGGCGGTCATCTTCGCCGACGCGTCCGTCGATCCTTACAACGGCAAGTGCGTGCGCGCGTCCGCGGGCAGCCTGTTTCATCTCCCCGTGGTCGCCGGAGCCCGGATCGCCGAGGCGGTCGCCGCGATGCGCGGCGCGGGCCTTCGCGTGGTGGCCGCGGACGGCCGCGCGGACCGCTCCCTCGACGACCCGGCGGTGCAGGCCCGCCTGGCCGAGCCCACCGCCTGGATGTTCGGCAACGAGGCGTGGGGATTGCCGCCGGAACTTGTCGAGCTGGCCGACGAATCCGTCGCGATCCCTATCTACGGGAAAGCGGAGAGCCTCAATCTGGCCGCCGCGGCGGCGGTGTGCCTTTATGCATCCGCTCGTGCGCAGCGAGTGCAAAAGCTGAGGCAAAAGTAACCACATGATGGCGTAGGGTATTTGGGCTACAAGATGGAGAATTCACGTCTCAGGACTGTCACAAAGGCTGTATACGCGCTAGAGTCTGATCACAATCCGTCACCCAAACCGTGACCACTTCCGGCAGCCGGACGCACCTGTGCGGCCGCGCCGGACGGAGGCTTCGCTGCAGTGGACGAGCTCATCGCGAGCCAGGCGTCGTCAGAGCCCACGCCGGACCGCGATACCGCCAACGGTCGTGACTCAGGCGTCAGCCCGCTGCCCGAAGGGCCGGTTCCCATCGGGAGCCTGGTGTTCGCCGACGAGTTGCCCGACGGGGTGGTGGTTGCCGACGAGACCGGCCGCATCGGCGTGTTCAACCGGGCCGCTGGCCGGCTGACCGGGCTGGACCCGGCCGAGGTGATCGGCAAGTTCGTCTTCGACGTGCTGCCGCTTCGCGACGCCGATGGCCGGGACTGGTGGCTGTACGCGGATCCCTACCACGGCCTGCCCACCCGGACCCGGCACCCCGAGCGCTCCCTCTACCTGGCCGACGGCACCGAGATCCTGGTGTCGGTCGGCTACGTGCGCGATCGCCAGCCGGGCAAGGGGGCGAGCAGGTCATGCACCGTGCGCAGGCTCGTGCTGAGCCTTCGCGGTGCGCAGCAGCGGGAGCGGCTCGAGCGCAGCCGCGCCGAGCTGGTCTCCACCGTCGCCCACGAACTGCGCTCGCCGCTGACCAGCGTGAAGGGCTTCACCGCCACGCTGCTCGCCAAGTGGGGCAGGTTCACCGACGACCAGAAGGTCGTGATGCTCGAGACGGTGAACGCCGACGCGGACCGGGTGACCAGGCTGATCACCGAGCTGCTCGACGTGTCGCGGATCGAGTCAGGCCGGGTGGAGGTGCACAGGCAGCTTGTCGACCTGCCCGACCGGGCGCGCAAGCTCATCGCGGGCCGGGTGGCGGCGGGCGACGCGGAGGACAGGTTCGAGATCGAGGTCCGCGACGGGCTGCCCGAGACCTGGCTGGACGCCGACAAGATCGACCAGATCCTCGGCAACCTGGTGGAAAACGCCGTCAGGCACGGTGCTGGTATCGTGACGATCGTGGTGGAGCCGGCGCACATGGACGAGACGGCGGCGCAGGCGTGCGGCAGCGCGCCCGACGCGGCCGCCGTATCCGTGCGCGACCAGGGCGAGGGCATCGCGCCCGACGTGGCGCCCCGCGTGTTCCGCCAGTTCTGGCGCGGCAAGCCCCGCGGCGGCAGCCGCAGGAGCCAGCACGGCGGCGGCACGGGCCTGGGCCTCTACATCGTCAAGGGCCTGGTCGAGGCGCACGGCGGCACGATTGGCGTGCGGCCCGCCCCCGGCGGCGGCGCCGAGTTCCGATTTATCGTGCCCGCCGGGGCGATGAACGCATAAGGGCACGCCGCCCTGTCGCCCCGCTCGCGGGCACCGTACGGTAATGTCCCTTCGGGCTATTCAGCCCAGGCCAGCCGAGCCAGGCAAGCCACCCCAGGCGTCCCGCGTTACCGTGGGCTGCCACCACCGCCCGTTCGGATAAAAGATCGGACGGGAACCCCGCGCCAAGCGCACGCAGGAGTACGGCCCGCAGGAAGCAGGACCCATGTCCGCACCAGAGACCAAAGACCAGCCGGAGGAGGCGACCGCGAGGGTAGCCCCCGGCGAGGTCACCCGCGCGCTTGACGAGGCGCTCGCCGCCGTCGCCGCCGCGGGCACCCTCGACGAACTGAAGGCAGTACGGATCGCGCACGAGGGCGACCGGGCGCCGCTGACCCTTGCCAGCGCCGAGATCGGCGCGCTGCCGCGGGAGGACCGTGCCGAGGCGGGGCGCCGGGTGGGCGCCGCCCGTAACCGGCTCCGCGAGGCGATCGCCAGGCGCCAGGCGGAGCTTGAGGCCGCCCGCGACAGGCAGGTGCTGATCACCGAGGCGGTGGACGTCACGCTGCCCGCCGGCCGCATCCCGCCCGGCGCGCGCCATCCGGTCACGACGCTGGCCGACCGGCTGTCCGACGTGTTCGTCGCGATGGGCTACGAGGTCGCGGAGGGACCCGAGGTCGAGGCGGAGTGGTACAACTTCGACGCGCTGAACATCCCGCCCGACCATCCGGCCCGCGAGATGCAGGACACCCTGTTCATCGAGGGCGCCGGGGGACCGGGCACCACGTCAGGCATGGTGCTGCGCACGCACACCTCGCCGGTGCAGATCAGGTCCATGCTCACCCGCCCGCTGCCGCTGTACGTGGTCAGCCCGGGCCGCTGCTACCGGCACGACCCGCTGGACGCCACGCACAGCCCGGTGTTCCACCAGATCGAGGGGCTCGCGGTCGACGAGGGCCTGACCATGGCCGACCTGCGCGGCGCGATCCAGGCGTTCGTGGACGTGATGTTCGGCGTGGGCCTGCGCACCCGGCTGCGGCCGGACTACTTCCCGTTCACCGAGCCGTCAGGCGACGTGTCGATGGAATGCCACGTCTGCCGCGGCGCCTCGGCCAAGCCAGGCGGCGACCCGTGCCGGGTATGCCGGTCGCAGGGCTGGATCGAGATCGCGGGCTGCGGCATGGTCAACCCCCGGGTGCTCGTCTCGTGCGGCATCGACCCCGACCGCTACAGCGGCTTCGCGTTCGGGCTCGGCATCGAGCGGAGCCTGATGATCGGGCACGGGCTGACCGAGATCAGGGACGCGGTCGAGGGCGACGTTCGGTTCAGCCGGGCATTCGGAATGGAGATCTGAGATGCGGGTGCCGCTTTCCTGGCTGCGCGAGTACGCGCGGCTGCCCGAGCCCGTCGACGCGACCGAGGTGGCCAGGCGGCTGACCGCCGCCGGGCTCGAGGTGGAGTCGCTCGAATCGGTCGGGCACGACATCCGCGGCGTCGTGATCGCCCAGGTGATGTCGATCGAGGAACTGCCGGGGCTGCGCAAGCCGATCAGGTACTGCCGGGTGGCGGTCTCCAAGGCGCAGCTCGAGGCCCCCGCCGACGAGGCGTCCGGGGTGATCTGCGGCGCGGTCAACTTCGCCGTCGGCGACAGGGTCGCGCTCGCGCTGCCGGGCGCGGTGCTGCCCGGCGGGTTCGAGATCGGCGCGCGCAAGACCTACGGCCGCATCTCCGAGGGGATGATCTGCTCGGTCAGGGAGCTTGCCATCGGCGACGACCACACCGGCATCCTGGTGCTGCCCCCCGACGCGCCGCTCGGCGCCGACTTCGTGCAGTACGCGAGGCTGCGCGACGAGGTGTTCGAGATCGCGGTCACGCCCGATCGCGGCTACGCCGTGTCCGTGCGCGGCCTTGCCCGCGAGCTGGCGACCGCGTACGAGGTGCACTTCACCGATCCGGCCACGACCGCGCTGCCGGACGCGACCCTGCTCGGCGGCTCGCTTGAGCACGTGGGCCGGGACGTGTACCCGGCGCGGATAGAGGACCCGACCGCCTGCGACCGGTTCGTGCTGCGCGAGGTGCGCGGCTTCGACCCGGCGTCCCGCACCCCGCTGTGGATGCGGGTCCGGCTGGCCCGCAGCGGGGTCCGCTCGGTGTCGCTGGCGGTCGACGTGACCAACTACCTGATGCTGGAGCTCGGCCAGCCGCTGCACGCCTTCGACTCCGCCAAGCTGTCCGGCGAGATCGTGGTCAGGCGGGCCAGGCCGGGCGAGACCCTGGAGACCCTCGACCACGTGGTCAGGTCCCTGTACCCCGACGACATCCTGATCACCGACTCGTCCGGGCCGATCTCCCTGGCGGGCACGATGGGCGGGCTGTCCACCGAGATCGACGACGACTCCACCGACCTGGTGATCGAGGCGGCGCACTTCGACGCCGTCGGCACCGCCAAGCAGGCCAGGCGGCACAAGCTGCACACCGAGGCGTCCTACAGGTTCGAGCGCGGCGTCGACCGCGAGTTGCCGCTGCGCGCCACCGCCAAGGCGGTGGCCCTGCTGTCCGGGCTCGGCGCCGGCCAGGTGGTGCCCGGCTGCACGCACGCCTCGGTCGAGGTGCCGCCGGTGGTGATCTCGATGGCGGCCGACTACCCGGACCGGGTCGCGGGCGTGATCTACGGGCGGGACGTCGTGGTGCGCCGGCTGAAGGAGGTCGGCTGCTCGGTGCGGTCCACCCGCGCGGCCCCGCCGACGATCGCCCCGTGGCGGGCCGAACCCGGGGCCGGGCCCGCGGCGGTCACGCGTCGCCCCGAACTCTCCGAGGCGGCGCAGGCTCAGCCCGCGGGCACGCAGAACGTGTTCGTGCTCGAGGTCACGCCCCCGTCCTGGCGCCCCGACCTCACCGACCCGGCCGACCTGGCCGACGAGGTGATCAGGCTGGAGGGGTACGAGAACGTGCCGGCCCGGATGCCCCGCGCGCTGGCCGGCCGCGGGCTGACCGCGCGGCAGCGGCTGCGCCGCTCGCTGGGCCGGACGCTGGCCGAGTCGGGGTTCGTGGAGGTGCTGTCCTCGCCGTTCGGCTCCCGGTCGGACGCCGACCTGCTCGGCCTGGCGCCGGAGGACATGCGCCGCCCGGCCGTGGTGGTGGCCAACCCGCTGAGCGAGGACGACCCGCTGCTGCGCACCACCCTGCTGCCCGGCCTGCTGCGCACGCTGGGCTGGAACATCGGCCGCGGGTTCGGCGATCTCGCGCTGTTCGAGACCGGGCTGGTCTTCAGGCCGCGGCCCGGCGCCGCCGCGTCGGCGCCCATCCTGGCCACCGACCGCGGCCCGACCGTGTCCGAGCTCGCCAGCCTCGAGGCCGCGCTGCCCGACCAGCCGCTGCGGGTGGCCGCTGTGCTGGCCGGCGAGCGCGAGCTTGACGGCTGGTGGGGCAAGGGGCGCGTGGCGTCCTGGACGGACGCGATCGAGGCGGCACGCGCGGTCGGCCGGACCTGCCGGGTGCCGCTCGACGTGCGCGCCGACCAGTACATGCCCTGGCACCCCGGGCGCTGCGCGGCGATCTACGTGCTCCCCGAGGTCGACGGCCAGCCCAGGGAGTGGCTCGCCGGGCACGCGGGGGAACTCCATCCGCGGGTCACCAAGGCGTTCGGGCTGCCGGACCGGACCTGCGCCATGGAACTCGACCTGTCGGTCGTGTTCGCCGCGGCCGAGACCGTCGGGCCCGCGGTGGCGCCGCAGCTGTCGGGCTACCCGCTGGCGACGCAGGACGTCGCGCTCGTGGTGGACGCGGCCGTGCCCGCCGCCGCGGTGCAGGCCGCCCTCGTGGCGGGCGCCGGCGACCTGCTGGAGAGCCTGCGGCTTTTCGACGTCTACACCGGCGCCCAGGTCGGCGAGGCGCGCAAGTCGCTGGCCTACGCGCTGCGCTTCCGCGCCCCCGACCGGACGCTGACCGCGGCGGAGACGACGGCGGCAAGGGACGCCGCGGTGGCCGAGGCTCAGCGCAGGGTCGGTGCCGTCCTGCGCGGATGATCGGATGGGCGGATGAGCGGATTCGCGGATGATAAGTCTCGTGATGACCCGATGTCGCCGCTTGGACCTGGTCTGTTGCTAGAGGGGGCAACTGTCGGTCAGGATGTGACTACCGATGACCGCAGCATGGCGCTGAGCCGGAGGACGACATAGCGAGACACGCGGTGGCCCGGGGGGGCATAACCGAGCAGGCCGCGAAGACCTCGTTCCGCGACGTATTCGCGGTAGGGGAGTTTCGCGCACTGTGGCTGGCGCAGCTATTGTCCGTGGTCGGCGACCAGCTGGCCAGGGTCGCGCTGACCATCCTCGTCTACGACAAGACCAGGTCGGCGCTGCTCGCCGCGATCACGTTCGTGGTCAGCATCGTGCCGACGTTCGTCGGCGGGGTGACGCTTGCCTGGCTCGCCGACAGGTACCCGCGCCGCCAGGTGATGATCGTCTGCGACGTCCTGCGCTGCGGGCTCGTGCTGATCATGGCC
>JASHTQ010000043.1 GCA_030040475.1 Streptosporangiaceae bacterium | reverse complement strand
GCCTATGCGTGCTTCGCGCGGACGGGCCTGCAGCACACGACGGTGGAGGACATCGCGCGGGAACTCGGCAGGTCCCGGCCCGTGGTGTACCGATACTTCACCGACAAGCACGACGCCTTCCGCAAGGTCGCCCAGCAGCTGCTGGACGAGGCGCTATGCCAGGCGCGCGCCGGCGCTGACGGAGCCGGGCCGGCCGCCGACCGGGTGTTCGCCGTCGCAGCCGCGAAGCTGGAGCTGGCGGTCCGGGTGCACCGCGACAGCCCGCACCACGCGCGGGAGCTCCTCGCGGCCGACAGCACCGTCCTGGCCGGCCAGGTCGCCGTCTACCTCGCCGAGCTCGGCGACCTCATCGTGACCGTGCTGCACGACACGGTTCCAGCCGCCAGGGCCCGCGAGGTGGCCGACATCCTCCTGGCCCTCACCCGCGGCCTGGAGGACGACCTGAGTAACCCCGGCCGGGCGCGGGCGCTCCTGCGCCTGGCCATCGACCGGCTCACGGCAGCCTCGGCATCACCCGCCGGATCAGCCATCACCAGCGAAACGGCCGGGATGCCCGGCCCGGCCGGAAGGGAATCACCGCCATGAACGACACCTCACACCTGTACGCGGACCAGACGGCGTGGCAGGACCTGCAGCAGTTCCTCCCCGAGCGGCTGCGCCTGACCAGAGCCGGCGACCTCCCGGGAGAGGAATTCTGGGAGTGGAAGGGCAACCGCATCCACCTGGACCGCTACCTCCACCCGGACGCCCCGGCGAAGGTGATCCTGCACCACGGCGTGGGCACCAACGGCCGCCAGATGACCCTCATCCTCGGCAAGACCCTCGCCGACCGCGGCTGGGAAGTCACCTCGCTCGACAACCTCGGCTACGGCATGACCCAGGTCGCCCCGGGCTTCATCCCCGGCTACACCGACTGGGTCCAGATGGTCACCGACTACCTCGCCCACGAGAAAACCCGCGACGACCGCCCCATCGTGCTCTACGGCCTCAGCGCCGGCGGCATGCTCACCTACCACGTCGCCGCCCACGCCCCCAAGGGCACCCTGGCCGGGATCGTCGGCATGACTTTCCTCGACCAGCGCATCCCGCAGGTCGCCCACGCCACCGCGCACGACCCCATCACCGCCGCGGCCGGCCCCGCGATGCTGAGCGCACTGGCCAGGACACCGCTGCGCGGCCTGCGCTACCCCATGACCATCGCCGCCAAGATGAGCGCCCTGGCCAACAACCCCGCCGCCATGAAGGTGTTCCTGCACGACGACACCTCGGCCGGGAACGCGATGTGGGTCAAGTTCCTCGCCGAATACATGCACTACACACCCGACGTCGAGCCCGCCGACTTCGACGCCTGCCCCGTCCTGCTCACCCAGCCCGCCGAGGACCGCTGGTCACCACACGAGCTCTCCGTGCCCGTACTCAGCAAGATCACCAACGTCCCCGTCACCACCGTGATGCTCCAGGGCGCCGGGCACTACCCGCTCGAAGAACCAGGCCTGACCCAGATGCAGGACGCCATCGACACCTTCATCCGCGACGTGCTGGCCACCAAGTGAAGTCAGCGCCATGGCCGGCCCCCGACACGCCGAACCGGACAATCTGTGCACACCGGGACCAGCGTGATCATTGCTGACCACAGCTATCGCACGATATCGGCTGGTGAGCCCTGGCGGGACCGGACCCGTTGAAACACGGTACCGTCCGGGTCATGGCCGCCAAAGCCGAACGGCACGCCGCGCGCGAACGCGTGAGCGCCTACCACGAATCGCAGCTGGCCGGACTTCTCAGCCGCGTCGGCGCAGAGATCGACCGCTACCGCGCCGGCGAGATCGACGCCTATGCCGCGCGGCCTGAATACGATGGCGAGCGTCGTCCGCTCCGGGCCGGACGCGCGGCGGGCCGCGGTTCTCAGAATTTCAGGACCAGGCGTCCGCGGGTGCCGCCCGCCTCGAGGATGCGATGGGCCTCGGCGGCGCGCCCGGCAGGCAGGACGCTGGCGACCCGGAGGGTCACCGCGCCGGCCTCCGCCTGCCGCCGCAGCCGGTCAAGCTTCGCATGCTCGCGTGCATAGCTGCGCACCGTCACTGGATGGAACGTGATGCCGCGGCTGGTGTCTCCGCGGTAACCGCGGACCGTGGCGATGCGGCCGCCGTCCCGCACGGCTGGCACGGCGAGTTCGTTGAGCAGGCCAGCATCGATGAGCCCGTCCGCCCCGCCGGGCACGGCTTCGCGGACCCGGTCCGCGAAGTCCGGGCCGCGGCGCACCACGAGGTCGGCGCCCAGGTCCTTGACGAGCTGCTCGTCCTGGCCGGACGCGTCGGCGATAACGCGCAGGCCGGCCGCTCGTCCCAGCTGCACGGCGTAGCCGCCGACCGCGCCGGCGGCGCCGGTGACCGCGAGAACCTGGCCGGGCTCGAGGCCGAGCAGGTCGAGTGCCTGCACCGTGGTCAGCCCGTTCATCGGCAGCGTCGCCGCCTCGGCGTCGCTTGCCCCGGCCGGAACCCTGACCGCGGATTCGGCCGGCACCACGACAAGCTCGGAGTACCCGCCGTGCGAGCCACGGGGCACCACGATCGCCATCACGTGCTCGCCGGCGCGCAGGTCCGTGGCGGTGCCGGGTCCGACCTGGTCGAGCACGCCGGCCACGTCCATGCCGGGCACGTAGGGCGGCAGCTCATCCCTGACCACGTCCGCCCTGGCACCGCTGCGCACGACGGTATCGGTCGGATTGACCGCGGCCGCATGAACCCGGATGCGCACCTCGCCCGGCCCCGCCGCGGGATCCGGCAGATCCACGAAGTGGAGTACCTCAGGCCCGCCGAACTCAGTTACCCCAACAGCCCTCACGCCAGCAGTCAACCGGCACGACGCGCCGGTATTCCCCGGGCACGAAATCAGCTGCTGCCTGTTACCTGCTGTCAGGGGTCGCGGCGAGATCGAGCAGGAGTTTGTCGGGGATTGCGCCGTCATGCCGGTAGCGGAACAGGCGCTGGACGACGCTGATGACGGCGGTCGCCTGGCACCACTGGCGCAGACGGTCCGCGTTCAGGCCGGGGACGAGAGCAGTGATGCGGCTGATCCGGTCGTCTAGCTCGTCCGTGCTGGTGACGCGGGCCAGGGCTATGTCGATCGCGTCCCATGTCCGGTCCCCGCGAGACGATCGGGGGTCGATCGCGACCAGCCCGCGGGCCGGGCCGCCGTCGAGGATGTTGAACAGGTGCAGATCTCCGTGTACGAGCCCGTAGTCGCCGGGGCCGGCGGTCAGCTCGCGCGCGAGCGCGTGGCCGCGCGCCACCATGTCCGGCGGCACGAACCTGCTGACATAGGGGTCGCGCGCACGCCGGGCGATGAGGCCGTAGATGAACTCCACGCCGTCCGCGCTTGACCGCAGCCTCGCCACGTCCTGCCCGTCAGCATCCCGGAGCCCGGCGAGCAGCCCGGCGAAGTCCCCGACCGGCGGAAGCCCGGGCCGCGCGGCGGCCTTCGTCCCCGGCAGCACGCGGTCCAGGAGGAGCACGCCGGCTTCCGGATCGGATTCGAGCAGGTCCACCGCATGCGGCGTCCGCGCCCACGCCCGCAGCGCGATCGCCTCGGACTCGGCGATCGACCGGTCAGGGGTCAGCTTGAGCACCACCGGCCTCGCGCCATCCTGGCGGCCGAGGAAGACACGGGAGGTGCCGCC
>JASHTQ010000435.1 GCA_030040475.1 Streptosporangiaceae bacterium | reverse complement strand
GTCGAGCTCGTGCACAACTTCTCGCTGCTGCACGACGACATCATGGACGGCGACACCGAGCGCAGGCACCGCCCGACGGCGTGGACCGTGTTCGGCGTCGGCGCGGCGATCCTGGCCGGCGACGCGCTGCTCGCCCTGGCCCAGGACCTGCTGCTCGAGGACGGCACCCCGCAGGGCGCCTGGGCGGCCAGGTGCCTGTCCGCGGCGGTGCAGCGGCTGATCGGCGGGCAGGGCTCGGACCTGGCCTTCGAGAAGCGCGACGACGTGAGCCTGGCCGAGTGCCTGGAGATGGCGGGCGACAAGACCGCCGCGCTGATGGCCTGCGCGTGCAGCATCGGCGCGGTCCACCTGGGCGCGCCGCCGACGCTCGCCATGGGCCTGGCCGGCTTCGGCGCGCACGTGGGGCTCGCCTTCCAGCTCACCGACGACCTGCTCGGCATCTGGGGCGCGCCCGAGGTGACAGGCAAGCCGGTCCGCGCCGACCTGCGCGCCCGCAAGAAGTCGCTCCCGGTGGTCGCCGCGCTGACCAGCGGCACCCCGCAGGCCGACGAGCTGCGCGCGCTGCTGACCGACCCGCAGCCGCTGACCGAGGACGACCTGGTCCGGGCGGCCGACCTGGTGGTCGAGGCGGGCGGCAAGGCGTGGGCGGAGAACGAGGCCGACGTCCAGCTCGCCGCGGCGAACCAGAGCCTGGCCGACATCGACCTGGCCGCCGACGTCCGTGCCGAGCTGACCGCGATCGCCGAGTTCATCACGGCCAGGCAGTGGTAGCCGAGCAGTGGTAGCCGACCCCGCGGTCGACCTACCCGTCCTGGACCTCGCCCGCGACACGCTGAACCGGGCACGTGACCACGTGCTCGGCCTGCAGCACTCCGACGGCTGGTGGCAGGGCGAGCTCGAGACCAACGTGACGATGGACGCCGAGGACCTGCTGCTGCGCCAGTTCCTCGGCGTGCGGGACGAGGCGACCACGGCCGCCGCCGCCCGCTGGATCCGCTCCAAGCAGCGCGCCGACGGCACCTGGGCCAACTTCTTCGGCGGCCCCGCCGACCTGTCCACCACCGTCGAGGCCTACGTCGCCCTCCGCCTGGCCGGCGACCCGGCCGGTGCCCCGCACATGGCCACCGCCAGGGACTGGATCCTCGCCCAGGGCGGGGTGGAGGCGACCCGCGTCTTCACGAGGATCTGGCTGGCCCTGTCCGGCCTGTGGTCCTGGGACGACCTCCCCGTCATCCCCCCCGAGCTGATCTACCTCCCGTCCTGGCTCCCCCTCAACATCTACGACTGGGGCTGCTGGGCGAGGCAGACCATCGTCGCCCTGGCGATAGTCCAGTCCTTCCGCCCCTCCCGCCCCATCGGCATCAGCATTGACGAACTCAAGACCAACCTCCCCCACGGCCGAGCCCCCCGCACCCCCCGCACCCCCGACGCCCGCCCCCTCCCCCCCGCCTCGACCATGATCATGGCCAGTTCTCAGCGAATAGAGCCGAATTCTGGCCACGATCATGAAAGTGCCCTTCCACCCCAGCCCGCGCGAGACCCCTGGGCGCACGCGTTCACCACCCTGGACCGGTTCCTTCACCATTACCGACCGGTAAAGTCGGTGCGACGGGCGGCGCTGCGCCGGTGCGCGGAGTGGATCATCACGCGGCAGGAGCGGGACGGCTGCTGGGGCGGCATCCAGCCGCCGTGGGTCTACTCGCTGATGGCGCTGAACCTGCTCGGCTACGACCTGGACCACCCGGTGATGGCGCGCGGCCTGGCCGGGCTCGACCGGTTCACGATCACCGAGGAGGGCCCGGACGGGCCGGTGCGCCGCCTGGAGGCGTGCCAGTCGCCGGTCTGGGACACCGTGCTGACGATGATCGCGCTGGCCGACTCCGGGCTGCCGCCGGATGACCCGGCGCTGCGCAGGGCCGGCCGCTGGGTGCTCGGCGAGGAGATCCGCGGGCCGGGCGACTGGCAGGTCCGCAGGCCGGGCGTGGACCCGGGCGGCTGGGCGTTCGAGTTCGACAACGACAACTACCCGGACACCGACGACACCGCCGAGGTCGTGCTCGCGCTGCGGCGGACCGACCTGCCCGGTGTCCGGGCCGCCATCGACCGCGGGCTGCGCTGGCTGGCCGGGATGCAGTCCAAGGACGGCGGGTGGGGCGCGTTCGACGCGGACAACACCCGGGCGCTGGTCAACAAGCTGCCGTTCTGCGACTTCGGCGCGGTGATCGACCCGCCGTCGGCGGACGTGACCGCACACATCGTGGAGGCGTTCGCGCTCGAGGGCAAGACCGACCACCCCGCGCTCCGCCGCGGCGTCACCTGGCTGCTCAAGGCGCAAGAACAGGACGGATCCTGGTTCGGCCGGTGGGGCGCCAACTACATCTACGGCACCGGCGCCGTCGTGCCCGCCCTGATCGCGGCCGGGGTCAAGCCGTCCAAGCCGTGCATCAGGCGCGCGGTGGCCTGGCTGGAGGCGCACCAGAACCCGGACGGCGGCTGGGGCGAGGACCTGCGCTCCTACGACGACCAGGCGCTGGCCGGGCAGGGCACCTCCACCGCCTCGCAGACCGCGTGGGCGCTGCTGGCCCTGCTCGCCGCCGGCGAGCAGCGCGGCGATGCCGCCGAACGAGGCATCCGCTGGCTGGCCGCCACCCAGCGCCGCGACGGCTCGTGGGACGAGCCCCAGTACACCGGCACCGGCTTCCCCGGCGACTTCTACATCAACTACCACCTCTACCGCCTGGCGTTCCCCCTGACCGCACTTGGCAGGTACGTACACGGAGGCGACGCATGACCGAGACGATCCCGAGGCCCCGCGTGGCCGGCGGCGCTGGTACCACAGATCCCCCGCTCATCTGCAGCCCGATGAGGATCGAGGCCCGGGCGGTACGACGCGGTCTGCGCGACACCGCAGGCGCCGCGGCGGTAATCCGCACCGGGTACGGCACCACCCGGGCGGCGCAGGCGGCCGGAGAGGTGAGCCACCGTTCGTTCGGCCAATTGATCGTCATGGGCGTCGGCGCCGGCCTGAGCGCGGACCTCAGCCCGGGAGACCTGGTCGTCGGGACGGACGTGGACGGCGTGGCCTGCACGTCGGCGCCGCTGCTGGCCGCCGAGTTGCGGCGCGCGGGCCTGCCGGCCAGGACGGGCAAGATCACCACGGTCGACCACCTTGTCAGGCGCGGCGAGCGGGCCGCGCTGGCGGCCGACGGCGCGCTGGCCGCCGACATGGAGTCGGCGCCGCTGGCCGCTGCGGCGGGCGGGCGCCCGATCGCGGTGATCCGGGCGATATCCGACACCCCGGACCACCCGCTGGCCGGCATCGTGTCCGGCGGGCTTGCCGCGCTGCGGTCGCTGCGGGCCGCCGCGCCGGTGGCGCAGCGGTGGGCGGCGGCGTGCGGGACGCACCAGGTGCTGCTCGCCGGGCCGAGGTCGTTCTGCGCGGGCGTGGAGCGGGCGATCGAGATCGTCGAGCGGGTGCTCGAGCGCCAGGGCGAGCCGGTCTACGTGCGCAAGCAGATCGTGCACAACACCCGCGTGGTCGGCGACCTGGAGAGCCGCGGTGCGATATTCGTGGACGAGCTCGACCAGGTGCCCGACGGCGCGACCGTGGTGTTCTCCGCGCACGGCGTGTCGCCCGCGGTGCGGCACGAGGCGTCGCGGCGCGGGCTCGCGGTGATCGACGCGACCTGCCCGCTGGTGTCCAAGGTGCACGCCGAGGCCAGGCGGTTCGCCGCCGACGGGTACACGGTCGCGCTGATCGGCCACGCCGGCCACGAGGAGGTCGAGGGCACCCTCGGCGAGGCGCCGGACTCGACGATCCTGGTGCAGACGCCCGCGGACGTCGCCGCGATGCAGCCACGCGACGGCGACCGGGTCGCCTTCTTGATGCAGACCACGCTGTCGGTGGACGAGGCGGCCGAGGTGTCCGGCGCGCTGCGCGAGCGGTTCCCCGCCGTCCGCGCGCCGGGCAGCGACGACATCTGCTACGCGACCACCAACCGGCAGGCCGCGGTGCGCGCGGTCGCCGCCGAATCCGACCTCGTGCTCGTGGCCGGCTCGGCGAACTCGTCCAACTCGGTCCGGCTCGTGGAGACCTGCGAGCGGGCCGGCACGCAGGCGCACCTGATCGACGGCGCCGCGGACATCCAGCTCGACTGGCTTGCGGGGGTATCGACGATCGGCCTGACCGCCGGGGCCTCCGCCCCTCCGGCCGTGGTGGAGGAGATCATCTCGGCGCTGGCGGGGCTAGGCCCCCTGTCGGTGTCCGAGCGCGTCACGACCACGGAATCCATCCGGTTCGGCCTGCCCAAGGAGGTACGGCAATAATGCCCATGCCACTGCGTCAGTCGCTGCGCGTCGGCTCCTACCTGATGCGCCAGAAGCTGGCTGGCAAGAAGAAGTTCCCGCTCCTGGTCGAGCTCGAGCCGCTGTTCGCGTGCAACCTGAAGTGCGCGGGCTGCGGGAAGATCCAGCAGCCGCACGACGTACTCAAGCAGCGGATGCCCGTCGAGCAGGCGATCGGCGCGATCGAGGAGTGCGGCGCGCCGATGGTCTCCATCGCCGGCGGCGAGCCGTTGATGCACCCGCAGATCGACGTCATCGTCGCGGAGCTGATCAAGCGCAAGATATTCGTGTTCCTGTGCACGAACGCGCTGCTGCTGCCCAAGAAGCTGGACAAGTTCAAGCCCTCGCCGTACTTCACCTGGGTGGTGCACATCGACGGGCTGCGCGAGCGGCACGACGAGTCGGTCTGCAAGGAGGGCGTGTTCGACGACGCGGTGGCCGCGATCAAGCTCGCCAAGTCGCGCGGGTTCACGGTGAACACGAACACCACGATCTTCAACACCGACACCCCGCAGACGATCATCGACGTGCTGAACTACCTGAACGACGACCTCGGCGTCGACCAGATGCTGATCTCCCCGGCCTACGCGTACGAGAAGGCGCCGGACCAGGAGCACTTCCTCGGCGTGACCGAGACCCGCGAGCTGTTCCGCAAGGCGTTCGCGGACGGGCGGCGGCGCAAGTGGCGGCTGAACCACACGCCGCTGTTCCTGGACTTCCTCGAGGGCAAGACGGACTTCGGCTGCACCGCGTGGGGGATCCCGT
>JASHTQ010000434.1 GCA_030040475.1 Streptosporangiaceae bacterium | reverse complement strand
CCAGGCAGTTCATCACGCGGAACCGGCGGGCCGCGTTCGTCTTGTCGGCGGCGGCGATCGCGATCTCGGTGGCGGCCGTGCACGTGTCCGTGTGGTGGTTCTCGCCCGGCGTGATGATCTTGCCGATCCTGGCCGGCGGCCTGCTGCTGTGGCCGCGCGCGCTGCGCATCTTCTTCGGCTTCGTCGCGGCCGCCGTCGTCTACGACGTGGTCAAGGGCAAGGCGGGCGCGGGCATCGTCGCGACGATCGTGCTGACCGCGCTGTTCGCCGACGTGCTGGCCAGGACCAGGAAGAAGCTCGGCGTCCTGGGCCTGCGCGGCGACCAGATGCTGATCGAACTGCGCGACCGGATCAGGGCCCAGGGAAAGCTGCCCGACCTCGGCGAGGGCTGGGACTCCTCGGTGGTGCTCAAGCCGGCCGGCGGCTCGGAGTTCGGCGGCGACTTCGTCGTGTCGTCCTTCGACGGCAAGATCCTCGAGGTGGCGCTCGTCGACGTGTCCGGCAAGGGCATCGACGCGGGCACCAGGGCGCTGCTGCTGTCCGGCGCGTTCGGCGGCCTGCTCGGCTCGGTGCCGCGGGAGGAGTTCCTGCCCGCCTGCAACGCCTACATGCGGCGCGGCCCGGCCAGGGAGGGCTTCGTCACCGCCGTTCACCTGTCGCTTGACCTCGCGTCGGGGGAGTACCTGATCTCCTCGGCCGGGCACCCGCCCGCGGTGCACTACGACGGGGCGGCGGGCCGGTGGCGCATCACCCGGGCGCACGGCATCGTGCTCGGCGTCGTCGCGGACCTGCACTCGGTCTCGTCGGAGTCGGAGCACGGCGTGCTGCAGCGCGGCGACGCGCTGATGCTGTACACCGACGGGCTGGTCGAAAGCCCCGGCCGCGACATCGACGCGGGCACCGACCGCCTGCTCGGCGAGGCCGAACGCATGCTCGCGACCGGCTTCAAGGCCGGCGCCCCCGTGCTGGTCGCGACCATGCAGCGGGAGATCGGCGGCGGCGACGACTGCGCCCTCGTCCTCATTTGGCGCACCTGAGCGCACCCGAGCGCACCTGAGCGGCCATTTAATGCCGAGGCTTCCAACATTACTGACACGTACGTCAGTTAGATTAGCTAGCATAACGTTGTTCGCTGGTGCAAACTATTTTTTCCGCCGCCTAACCTGTGCGAACAGTAGCGAGCACGTCGCGCAGCGATCCGGGAAACCGGCCCGGGAAACCGACACCGGCGTCATGTGACGCGCGCGTCATTGTTTGCTATTAATTCCGCATTACCTCGAAAATGACTGGGTGACCGGAAGTCGCGCTCCGGAACGGGCGGACGTCCGCCCGTCGGTCACGCGTGCCCAGGATGTGGTCGCCAACGCCTCGGGCGAGAACTTCCCCGTCGCCCTGCGCGTGCTCCCGCAGGCCCACCGCCGCCACCTGACCGCCCTGTACTGCTTCGCCCGCCTCACCGACGACCTGGGCGACGAAGCCGCGGGAGCCGACGACCAGGCACGGCTCAGGAACAAGCTCCTCGACGAGCTCGAAGCCGACGTCAGGAGCATCTACGACGGCCGGGCGCCCAACGCCCCGGCCCTGAAGACCCTCGCCGACACCGTCAGGGAGTGCGGCGTCCCGGCCCAGCCCTTGCTCGACCTCATCCAGGCCAACCGCCAGGACCAGGAGGTCACCAGGTACGCCACGTTCGACGAACTGCAGCGGTACTGCGACCTGTCCGCCAACCCGGTCGGCCGCGTCGTGCTGCATATCTTCGGCGCCGCGACCGACGAGCGCATCGCCCTCTCCGACCGCATCTGCACCGCGCTGCAACTGGCCGAGCACTGGCAGGACGTGGCGGAGGACCTGCGCGACAAGGGCCGGATCTACCTGCCCGCCGACGACATGGAGCTCTTCGGCGTAACCGAGGCGGACCTGACAGAACCCGCCGCGAACCAGGCCGTCAAGGCCCTGATGACCTTCGAGGTGGCGCGCGCCAGGCACATGCTCGACGACGGCGCGCCGCTCGTCGGCACGCTGCACGGCTGGGCCAGGCTCGCCGTCGCGGGCTACGTGGCCGGCGGCCGCGCCGCGCTCGCCGCGATCGAGGCCCAGCACTACGACGTGCTCACGGCGACCGCCCGCCCGCGCAAGCGGCGGCTGGCCGCCGAGCTTGTCACGACCTACCTGAGCAGGCGCTAGTGGAACTCACCGACGCGTACGCCGAGTGCGAGCGGATCACCTGGACCCAGGCCAGGAACTTCGCCTACGGCATCAGGCTGCTGCCGCCCGCCAAGCGCCGCGGCCTCGCGGTCATCTACGCCTTCGCCCGCCGGATCGACGACATCGGCGACGGCACGCTGCCGCCGGAACAGAAGATCACCGGCCTGGAGGCCGCCCGCCGCGAGGTCCTTGACCTGAACCCGGACGGCAGTAACCCGGACGGCGGTAACCCGGACGGCAGTTACTCGGACGGCACCGACCCGGTGCTGTTCGCGCTGGCCGACGTGGCCCGCAACTACCCGGTGCCGCTGGCGGCGTTCGGCGAGCTGATCGACGGCTGCGTCGCGGACGTCAAGGGCACCAGCTACCAGACGTTCGAGGACCTGCTGCACTACTGCCGCTGCGTGGCGGGCTCGATCGGCCGCCTGTCCCTGGGCATCTTCGGCACCCGGGGCAATTCCGAGCACGCGTCGGAGCTCGCCGACTCGCTCGGCCTCGCCCTTCAGCTGACCAACATCCTGCGCGACATCCGCGAGGACCACGGCAACGGCCGCATCTACCTGCCCGCGGAGGACCTGGCCAAGTTCGACCTCGACCTGGCCGACCCCGACCCGCGGCAGTTCGCCAAGCTGGTCGAGTTCGAGGTGGGCAGGGCCCGCGACCTGTACGCCACCGGCCTGCGCCTGCTCGCCATGCTGGATCGCCGCAGCGCCGCCTGCACCGGCGCGATGGCCGGCATCTACCGCGGCCTGCTGGACCGGATCGCGGCCGACCCCGCGGCCGTGCTGCGCGGCCGGATGTCCCTGTCGGGCAAGCAGAAGGCCGTGGTGGCCGCCCGCGCCCTAGCCGGGAGGATCCGATGACCCCCACGCGAGTAGTAGTGATCGGCGGCGGCCTGGCCGGCATCACCGCCGCGGTCGCCCTCGCCGAGTCCGGCGCGCGCGTCACCCTGCTCGAGGCCAGGCCCAGGCTCGGCGGCGCGACCTGCTCGTTCACCCGCGACGGCCTGGTCGTCGACACCGGCCAGCACATCTACCTCGGCTGCTGCACCGCCTACCGCGGCCTGCTCGGCAAGCTCGGCATGACCGCGCACGCCCCGCTGCAGCCCCGCTTCGACGTGACCGTCCTCGCCCCGGGCCGGCGCGCCAGGCTCCGCAGGACCGCGCTCCCCGGCCCCCTGCATATGCTGCCGGCCCTTGCCAGGTATCCGTTTCTTTCTTTGGCCGAACGAGCCGTGGTATCCCGCCCGGCCCTCGCGATGCGCGGCCTGGACCCGGCAGACCCCGCGCTCGACACGCAGCGTTTCGGCGACTGGCTCGCCGCCCGCGGCCAGAGCAGCCACGCCCGCCGCGCGCTGTGGGACCTGTTCAGCGTCTCCGCGCTGAACATCGCCGGCGACGACGCCAACCTCGCCCTCGCCGCCACGGTGGTGAAGACCGGCCTGCTGGGCCGCAACAACGCCGCCGACATCGGCGTCCCAGCCCTGCCCCTGGGCGAACTGCACGGCGACGCCGCCGCCACCCTCCTGTCCAAGCTAGGAGCCCAGGTCCACCTGGGCGCCAAGGCCGGCGCGATCGAGGTCAACGACCCAGGCGACACCGCGCACGCGAGGTTCACCGTGTACCTGGCGCGCCCCGTCGAGCCCGCCGACTACGAGGGCGCGAGCTCCGCCCACCCGACAGACCCCGGCTACCCCCCCGGTGCGACCTCAGCGGACGCCGGCTATCCCGCCACTCAGGTCCCCGCCGACGCGGTGGTGCTAGCGGTCCCGCACGAGGCCGCCGCCCGCCTGGTCCCGCCGACCACGCTCCCGGCCGGCGCGGTCGACTCGTGGTCCGGCCTGGGCGCGTCGCCGATCGTCAACGTGCACGTGATCTACGACCGCCCGGTCACCGACCTGCCGTTCGCCGCGGCGATCGATTCCCCGGTCCAGTGGGTCTTCGACCGCACCGCGATCTCCGGCCTCCGCGACCTCCCGCCCGCCTCCCACCGGAATGAAACCGGGGATTCACTACCTTCCGCGGTGCTGGAACCCGGGTTTCATTCCGCGGCGGGCAGCGCCAACCGGCCGCAGTACCTGGCTATTTCGCTGTCGGCGGCGGAGGAGTACGTGGACGTGCCGGCGGCGCAACTGCGGGAGCGGTTCGTGCCAGCGCTTGCCGACCTGTTCCCGGCGGCGCGGGACGCCACGGTCACCGAGTTCTTCGTCACCCGCGAGCGGCGCGCCACCTTCCGCCAGGAGCCGGGGTGCAACGCGCTGCGGCCGAAGGCGGGGACCCGGCTGCCCGGGCTTGTGCTGGCCGGCGCGTGGACCGACACCGGCTGGCCGGACACGATGGAGGGCGCCGTGCGCAGCGGGCTTGCCGCGGCGATCGAGCTGCGCCGAACTGATCTTGGACCGGAATGGAACGCTTCCACCTCAACGATGGGGGTACGTCAGTGACTGCTGTGATGCCTGAAGGTGTGGCCCTGGCGCGGGACCTGGTGGGTCCGGCGATGGAGTCCGCGATCTCGAGGCTGACGCCGGACGTCCGTGTCGTCGCGGCGTATCACCTCGGGCTTGCCGACGCCGAGGGTAACCCGACGGGAGGCGGCAGCGGCAAGGCGCTGCGCCCGGCGCTGGCCCTGCTGTCCGCCCGCGCCGCGGGCGCCCCGCAAGAGCGCGGCGTGACCTCCGCCGTGGCCGTCGAGCTCGTGCACAACTTCTCGCTGCTGCACGACGACATCATGGACGGCGACACCGAGCGCAGGCACCGCCCGACGGCGTGGACCGTGTTCGGCGTCGGCGCGGCGATCCTGGCCGGCGACGCGCTGCTCGCCCTGGCCCAGGACCTGCTGCTCGAGGACGGCACCCCGCAGGGCGCCTGGGCGGCCAGGTGCCT
>JASHTQ010000433.1 GCA_030040475.1 Streptosporangiaceae bacterium | reverse complement strand
CGCCAAGTCCGCGGTGATGGGACCGGCGCAGCTGGCCGGCGTGCTGTCGATCGTGTCCCGCGCCGCCGCCGCGGCGGCCGGGCGGGCGTTCGACGAGGAGGCGGACGCGGCGATGAAGGCCGCGGTGGAGAGCCAGATCGAGGCGGAGTCACTGCCGATGTTCCTGTCCGGGCGGATCTACGACGACGGCATCATCGACCCGCGCGATACCCGGACCGTGCTGGGCCTGTGCCTGTCGGTGATTCACGGCGCGCCTGTGGCGGGGACGCGCACCGGCTACGGCGTGTTCCGGATGTGATGCGCGTGCTTTCCAATGTGCTGGTGGCCAACCGGGGCGAGATCGCCCGCCGGGTGCTGCGGTCCTGCCGGTCGCTCGGCCTGTCCACCGTCGCGGTGTACTCCGACCCGGACTCCGGCTCGCCGCACGTGACCGAGGCGGACGCGGCGGTCCGGCTGCCGGGCTCCGCGGCTTTGGACACCTACCTGCGTGGAGATCTCCTCGTCGAGGCGGCGCTGCGGGCCGGGGCGGACGCGGTCCATCCGGGCTACGGCTTCCTGTCCGAGAACGCCGATTTCGCGCTTGCGGTGCAGGCGGCCGGGCTGACCTGGATCGGGCCGTCACCGGACGCGATCGCCGCGATGGGGAGCAAGGTCTCCGCCAAGCGGCTGATGGCCTCGGCCGGGGTACCGGTGCTGTCGTCGCTTGACCCGGCCGGGGTCCGCGAAGCGGACCTGCCGGTGCTGATCAAGGCGGCGGCGGGCGGCGGCGGCCGTGGCATGCGGGTCGTGCGGGCGCTGGCCGACCTGCCGGGCGCCCTGGTAGCGGCCGCGTCCGAGGCGGCGTCGGCGTTCGGCGATCCGGCGGTGTTCTGCGAGCCGTACGTCGAGCGCGGCCATCACGTCGAGGTGCAGGTACTCGCCGACAGCGCCGGCACGATGTGGACCGTGGGCGAGCGGGAGTGCTCCATCCAGCGGCGGCACCAGAAGATCATCGAGGAGGCGCCGTCGCCGCTGGTGGAGCGGACACCGGGGATGCGCGAGCGGCTGATGGAGGCGGCTTTGCTTGCCGCATCCGCGATCGGGTACCTGAACGCGGGGACCGTGGAGTTCCTTGCCGCCGAGACCGGCGAGTTCTGGTTTCTTGAGATGAACACCAGGCTGCAGGTCGAGCACCCGGTCACCGAGTGCACGACCGGGCTGGACCTGGTCGCGCTGCAGCTGCAGGTCGCGGCCGGGCGGACGCTGCCCGCCGCGCCGCCGCCGACCCGCGGCCACGCGATCGAGGCCCGGTTGTACGCGGAGGACCCGGCCGCGGACTGGCAGCCGCAAAGCGGTGTAGTGCGCTTGTTCGAACTGGACGGCGAGGCTTGCGAGTTCGGTGCCGGTCCCGGCTCTCCGGCGCTGGGGCCCGCGCTGGGACCCGCACTGGGGTCCGCGCTGGGGCCCGCGCTTCGGCTCGACTCGGGCGTTGTGACGGGCAGCGAGGTGAGCGTCTTCTACGACCCGATGCTTGCCAAGGTCATCGCCTGGGCAGCCGACCGGGAGCAGGCGGCGGCGGTGCTGGCAAGGGCGCTGGCCACCGCGCGGGTTCACGGCATCGTCACCAACCGGGACCTGCTCGTCCGGGTGCTGCGGCACCCGGCATTCCTGGCCGGGCAGACCGACACGGCGTTCTTCGGCACGCACGGCCTTGACGCGCTGGCGGCACCGCTCGCGGACGGGGCGGCGGCGGAACTGTCGGCCCTGGCCGCCGCGCTGGCGACCGCCGCGGCCCGGCAGGCGACCGCCCCGGTGCTCGGCGGGCTGCCGCTTGGCTGGCGGAACCTGCCGTCCCAGCTGCAGCGCGCCCGGTACGCCGGGCACGAGGTCGGTTACCGGATCGACCGCGGCGGGCTGGTCGTGCAGGGCCGCGACGACGTCCGGCTGGTGTCGCTGCGCCCGGACCGGGTGGAGCTGGAGATAGCCGGGATACGCAGGGCATTCGATGTCGCCGACTACGGCGGCCTGGTGTGCGTCGACTCCGCGCTCGGCCCGGTGACGCTGATCCCCGAGGGGCTCTTTGCCGATGTCTCTGCGCACGTCACGGCCGGGTCGGTGCTCGCGCCGATGCCCGGCACCGTGGTCCGGCTCGCCGCGGCAGTCGGCGAGGATGTCACGGCCGGCCAGCCGCTGCTGTGGCTGGAGGCGATGAAGATGGAGCACCTGATCACGGCGCCGACCGCGGGCATCGTCGCTTCGCTGCCGGTCGCAGCCGGCCAGCAGGTCGAGGTGGGCAGCGTGCTCGCCGTCGTCAAGGCCGAGCCCGAGGAGGAGGCGCAGTGAACTTCACCGAGACCGACGAGCAGCGGGCGCTTCGGGCGGCGGTTGCCGAGCTTGGCGGCAGGTACGGCCGTTCCTATTTCCTCAAGCAGGCGCGCACCGGCGGACGGCTGACCGAGTTGTGGCAGGAGGCGGGCAAGCTCGGCTACCTCGGGGTCAGCCTGCCCGCGGAGTACGGCGGCGGCGGCGCCGGGCTTTACGAGCTCTCGCTGGTGCTTGAGGAGCTCGCCGCGGCCGGCTGCGGCCTGCTGCTGATGGTGGTCTCGCCGGCGATCTGCGGGACGATCATCGCCAGGTTCGGCACGCAGGCGCAGAAGCAGCACTGGCTGCCGAGGCTCGCCAGCGGCTCGTCGATTATGGCGTTCGGCATCACCGAACCCGACGCGGGCTCCAACTCGCACAAGCTGACCACCGTGGCCGCCCGCGACGGCGAGGACTGGGTGCTCAACGGCCGGAAGATCTACATCTCCGGGGTAGACGAGGCGCAGGCCGTGCTCATCGTCGGCCGCACCGCCGATGCCAGGACGGGGAAACTGCGGCCGGCCCTGTTCGTGGTGCCGACGGACGCGCCGGGCTTCGCCTACCGGCCAGTCGAGATGGACATCGTCGCGCCGGAAAAGCAGTATCTGCTGTTCCTCGACGACGTGCGGCTGAGCGCCGACGCGCTGATCGGCGACGAATCGGCCGCGCTGCTGCAGCTGTTCGCGGGGCTCAACCCGGAGCGGATCATGGCCGCGGCGCTGGCCGTGGGCTCCGGTCGGTACGCGCTTGAGCGGGCGGTCGGCTACGCCCGCGAGCGAGCGGTCTGGGGCGTGCCGATCGGCGCGCACCAGGGCGTCGCGCACCCGCTGGCCCAGGTGAAGATCGAGCTTGAGCTGGCCAGGCTGATGATGCAGAAGGCGGCCACGCTGTATGACGCCGCCGGCGAGGCGGCCGCCGGCGAGGCGGCGAACATGGCCAAGTACGCCGCCGCCGAGGCCAGCATCCGGGCCGTCGACCAGGCCATACAGACGCTGGGCGGCAGCAGCATGACGGCCGAGTTCGGCCTGGCCTCGATGCTCGCGAACGTCCGGGCCACCCGGATCGCGCCGGTCAGCCGCGAGATGATCCTGAACTTCGTCGCGCAGCACTCGCTTGGCCTGCCGAAGTCCTACTGAGCGTGCGGGCGCCCCGCGGACCCCGGGGCCGCACCGACCTGCAGGGAGAGATCGATGTCCGACGGGCTTATCCAGTACTCGGTGGACCGCGGGATCGCCAGGATCGCGCTCGACTCGCCGCGCAACAGGAACGCGCTGTCGGCCGCCTTGGTGCAGCAGCTCACCGACGCGCTGACCAGGGCCGGCGCCGACGGCACGGTGCGCGCGGTGGAGCTGACCCACACCGGGTCCACGTTCTGCGCCGGCGCGGACCTGACCGAGGCCGCCGCGGGCGGCATGAAGGCCGGCGCGCTCAGGGTGCTGACCTTGCTGCGGGAGATCGTGACCCTGCCCAAGCCGGTGGTCGGCAGCATCGACGGCCACGTCCGGGCAGGCGGGCTCGGGCTGGTCGGCGCGTGCGACATCGTGCTGGCCGGCCCGGCGTCCACGTTCGCGTTCTCGGAGGTAAGGCTCGGGCTCGCGCCGGCCATGATCTCGCTGACGACGCTGCCGCGGATGGACCCGCGCGCCGCCAGCCGCTATTACCTGACCGGCGAGAGGTTCGACGCGGCGACCGCCGCCCGGATCGGGCTCGTCACCGAGGCGGTCGGCGACATCGACACCGCCACGCTCACCGTGCTCGACGAGCTGCGGGCATGCTCGCCGCAGGGCCTGCGGGAGACCAAGCCGCTGCTGACGGCGGGGATACTGGACGCCTTCGAGGCCAGGGCGGAGGCCCTGGCCGAGCAGTCCGCGCGGCTGTTCGGGACGGATGAGGCCGCCGAGGGGATGCGCGCGTTCCTGGCGAAGCGACCGCCGTCGTGGGCGGCGGGGACAGCGGGGGCGGCGACTTAGGCGGGTGCTCGCGGTGGAGTCGAACAGGGTCACGCTGCGCGAGCCGCAGCAGGATCGCAGCCGCGTCACCAGGGCGAGGCTGCTCGAGTCCGCGGTTAGCTGCCTGGCCGAGCTTGGCTGGGGCGGGGCGACGGTGGCCGTGGTCGCCGAGCACGCCGGCGTGTCGCGCGGCGCGACCCAGCATTACTTTCCGACCAGGGAGGACCTGTTCACGGCGGCGCTTGAGCACATGGCCGAGGCGCGGCTGGCCGAGATCCGCGGCGAGGCGGCCCGGCTGCCTGGTGGCGCGGCGGTCCCCACCAGGGATGTCGTCGGGCTTCTGGTACGGCTGTACACCGGGCCGCTGTTCCGCGCTGCGCTGCAGGTATGGGCGGCGGCGGCCGCCAGCGAGGCGCTGCGTGAGCTGATCGTGCCGCTGGAAGCCCGGCTCGGCCGGGAGGCGCACCGGGCGGCCATCGAGTTGCTCGGTGCGGACGAGTCGGTGCCGGGCGTGCGCGAGGCCGTCCAGGCGACGCTCGACCTGGCTCGCGGCCTCGGCTTGGCGGACACACTGACCGACGACTCCCGGCGGCGAAACCGCATCATCGCTCAATGGGCCGCCATGCTTGACGCGGCGCTAGCGCACTGACCCGTCCCCGGGGCTTGGCCGACAGCAGCCCGGTCTTGGCGGCGCATCCGGAGACCGGCTCAGCGGGTCGGCCGCCCGAGCAGCTTGTCGATGCTCCGCCGCTCGCGCTTAGTCGGACGGCCCGCGCCGCGGTCCCGGACAGCCACCGGGACAGCCTCCGCGCGGGGCGGAGGGGGAGGGCTGTTGTCGATGTAGCAGACGGCGGCGGCCGATGCGCTGACACGCTTGGTGATGACCTGCCGGACGACCACGATCCGTTCGCGTCCCTCGCCGCGCAGTCGCACCTCATCGCCGACCCGCACGGCATGCGCGGGCCTGACCCGGACCCCGTTGACCCTGACGTGCCCGGCCCGGCAGGCAACGGACGCGGCCGCACGGGTCTTAGCCAGCCGCACCGACCAGATCCAGCTGTCCACCCGCCCAGCCGCATCACCCGCCATCCGGCAACTGTAATACGAGCTGGCGGTGCCCACGGAAGGTGAGGGGGCCGCCGTCACCGTCGATGGCCTGCCAGTCCAGGGCCTGTCAGGGACTACCGCGAGCACCGGTGGTTGCCTGCTGTCGGCTGCGAGGCGTTTGACCGGATGGCCGGAGAGCTGAAAGCGTGACATCGATGAATGAGCTGTCGCGTACCGCCGCCGCGCCCTGGGCCGCGCGCGGCCCTGTGTTCAGTCAGCCCGGCCTGGCCAGGCCGGTGGCCTGGGCCACACCACGTGATCTGGATCGGCTGCGCGCCAGCCACGCGCGTGGAGCGCTGGGCAGACCGCTGGTGCCGACCGGTGTTTCATCGCCGCGGCTGGGCCGCGAGCTGTTCGCCCGGCTGCTGACCTACGGCACGCCGCAGCAGACTCATCGGGGCGATGTGCTATTCCGGCCGGGCGACGAAGACGTCGATCTGATCGTGGTCGACCGGGGTTCGGTAGAGGTTGTCCGGACGGAAACGGCCGACGTGCCCGCCGCGAGGGTCGCGGCGGTGGATGCGGGCGGCTTTGTCGGCGAGCTGAACCTGCTGACCGGGCAGAATGTCTACCTGCTGTGCCGGGTGCGGGAGGGCGGCACGATCTACCGGGTGTCGCCGGAGCGGCTGCGGCAGCTCATGGCCAACGACGTCGAGCTGTCCGACATCATCTTCAAGGCGCTGATTGCCCGCCGGGAGCTGCTGCAGCGCAGCACCGCCGCCCTGGCGGTGGAGATCGTCGGCAACGACAGATCGGCGGCGGCGCTGGCGCTGCGGACTTACGCCGCCCGCCAGCGCCTGATCCACCTGTGGTTCGACGCCGACACCCCCGCGGGCCGGGCGATGATGGAGTCCTCCGGCCTGACCGAGGACGACCTTCCCGCCGTCGTCATGCCGGGCGCCACGCTGAAACAGGCCACGCCGGGCGGGCTGGCAGAGAAGCTCGGCCTCAGCTACCGTCGTTCGTCCACCAAGCCGGTTGACGTCACGATCGTCGGCGCAGGCCCGGCCGGCCTGGCGGCCGCGGTTTACGGGGCGTCCGAGGGCTTGGACACCGTGCTGCTCGACGCCGTCGGCACCGGCGGGCAGGCCGCGGCGAGCTCCCGGATCGAGAACTACTTCGGCTTCCCGTTCGGCCTTTCCGGCGCCGATCTGACCGGCCTGGCGGTGCTCCAGGCGCTGAAGTTCGGCGCCCAGCTGGCCAGCCCGTGCCAGGCGGTCAAGCTCGACACCGACCGCAACGGCGACCTGCTCCGCCTGCACCTGCAGGGCGGCGAGATCATCGACAGCAAGGCCGTCATCATCGCGACCGGCGCTCGCTACCGGGCGCTGCCGCTGGAACGCTGGCCCGATTTCGAGGGCGCCGGCATCTATTACGCGGCCACCGAACTAGAAGCCCGGGGGTGCACCGGCAGCCCGGTCACGGTGATCGGCGGCGCGAACTCCGCGGGCCAGGCGGCGCTGTACCTGGCCGGGCGGGGCAGTGAGGTCTCACTGGTCGTCCGCGGCCCGGACATCGCGACCGAGATGTCGGCCTATCTCGTCGACCGGCTGCTGGCCCACCCGCAGGTGACGGTGCGGTGCCGGAGCGAGGTCACCCGGCTGGATGGCGGTGACTTCCTCGAGGAGGTCACCATCACCGACCGGACGGCGGAGGTCGAGCAAGCCCAGCCGTGCTCGGGCTTGTTCTGCTTCATCGGCGCCGAGCCCGCCACGAGCTGGCTGACCGGGATCGCTACCGGGGACGACGGTTTCATCCGGACCGACGTCCAGCTGGCCGACAATGACCTCGGGCCGGTCTGGGCCACGCTGGGACGGCGGCCGCTTCCGTTCGAGACCAGCGTTCCCGGCGTGTTCGCGGTCGGCGACGTCCACTCCGGCTCGATGAAGCGGGTCGCCGCGGCCACCGGCGAAGGGGCCAGCGCCATCGCGTCGGTACACAAGGCCATCGCCACGCTGGCCTAGCGACCGGCCCCGAGGGCGAGCCGCTGGCCGGCTCGTGCCGCCCGAGCTCAGATGGGGTGCCGGGTGGGTTCGGTGGTGTACACGCGGCCTGTCGGGGTGATCCACCGGAAGGTCCCGTCGGGCTGCTGGTCGACCTTCCATCGCGGGTCCTGCTTGAGCCGGTGATCCGTGCGGCACTTGGGGCCGCCGTTACACAGGCAGCTCCTGCCGCCTGCTTCGTACGGGATGTTATGTTCGAAGTCGCAGCTGGTGGCGGGTCTCCGGCATCCCGGGGCGGTGCATCTGGCGTGCCGGATCTCGGTGAGGTGGCGGAGCAGGACGCCGGGGTCGTGGCCGGCGGCCTGGAATCTGTGGTCGCACTGGCCGGTGGCGATCGGGTGCAGGGCGACGATCAGGTCCGGTTGCCCGGGGGTTCCGGTGGACAGCCGCCAGGTGCCGTAGCCGCCGGGCGGGCCGTGCTGGCCGGTGGCGGTGAAGGAGAACCGCGGGCGGTCCGCCTCGCCGGCCAGGCCGGCCAGGCCGGGCGGGTCGCGGCCGTCCGGGGAGCCCGGTCTGCCGCGTCCGGGGCGGGATCGTGTCCGGCTTCTGGGTTCCGATCTGGCGCAGCCGTGGCCGATGGCGTGGCCGTCTTGGTCGGTCACGGTGACGCACCACGTGGTGCGAGGGTTGCGGGCGGCGGAGCCGGCCAGGTCGCGGGCCAGCCAGGGGTCGACCGGGCCCAGCGGGCCGACCTGCCCGGGCCGGCTGGCCAGGCCGAGCACGGTGAGCAGCGGGACGGTCAGGTTGACGTGCCCGCAGAACCCCGGCGGCACCAGTGCCGTGCCTGCGCCGGGCGGGAGGCCGGCGCAGCCTCCGGCAGCGGTGTCGGCGGGCCGGCCGGGCGGGGCAGTCGGGCGGGAGTCCATGCCCAGGAGCAGGTCGAGGAACGCGCGGGAACGCAGCACGTCCATGTCGCCGTCCAGGCCGGCGGCCCGCAGTTCCTTCGCCCAGGCGGTGATGCGCTGGTCGGCGGCGGTGGCGTAGGCCGGCGGCAGTTCCCGGCCGGCCAGGCCCGCGTTCCCGGTGTCCTCGGCCCACCGTTCCACCCGGGTTCGCTTCACGGCTTCCTCGCGCCGTTTGCGGGCTTTCTTCGGCGCGACCTCCATGACCGCGCGGGCTGCCGCGGCGCGCAGCCCGGGCGCAGTCAGCTGTCCGGCGCGGCCGAGCAGCTTGTCCTCGGCCGCCTTGGCTTCCTTCTCGTCCAGGAACTCGGTGGCCTTGGCGATGATCTCCGCCTTGTCCTGGCTGAGGTCCCCGTCGCGGAGGGCGGCCTTGGTGCCCGGCAGCTTGAGCTCGAGATCGCGGGCCAGCCAGGCCTGCCGCTGGGCCGTGCTATGCGACTCAGCGAGCGCCCAGGCCAGTTCCCTGGTGGCGAATTCGTCCCACGCCTCGGGCATCCGCGCCGCGCCCTTGGGCTCGCAGCCCTCGAACGGGCGGCGGCGGAGGAACTCCGCGACCGCCGCCAGCTTGCGGCTCGCCACGTACGCCTCCATCCGGGACCACGCACAGATCACCCCGACGATCTCGTCGTCGCAGGCGCCCGGATAGCCATCGTCGTCCCCGGCGGCGGCGGCCAGGAGACCCAGCAGCACCAGGCTTGGCGGGGCCACGTCCAACGCGAAGCCCGACCCGAACGCGGCCGCCGGGCTGGCATGCTCACCCGGGAACGACCTCGACGAGCCGGGCTGGCCCGGGCCCCGGCGGCCCGGTGCCGCGCCGACCGCGCCCCACCCGCCGTCGAAGACCATCCGAGCCGCGTGCGCGGCGTCGCGGGCTTCGGCCGCGGTGATCTCCCGCGCCTCCGCGATCGCCGCGTCCATCCCGTCCCAGTCCGGCGCTCCGTCCTCGAGTTCGGGATCGGCCGGCTCGTCCTCGTCCAGGTCCGACGCCGCTCTCGCCGCCCACTCCGCGTCGTCCATCCAGTCGGTGCCGGTGGCGGGCAGGCGAATCCAGCCGGGAGGCCCGGGAGCCGCGGCGTCGTCCGGCCGGTCGCAGGGCTGCCCGGCGGGGTCCTCGTCCCGCCCGGGCCCGCGGGCCGGTCCTGCGGACATCAGCCACCATCCGTTCGGATAATTGATCTTCGAATCAAGCTTCGGACTATCTGTCAAACAGAGTAGCGAAAATATCACCGTGACGCGATCCGACACGCCGTTGGGTAGGCATGCAAAATTCTGGCCGCACCCGCTGCGGAGGACGGTTCGCGCTCACCATGCCGCCGGGGACCGACGTCAGCACGCAGCCGTTCTTCTGGTCCTCGTTCAACATCTCCAGTCCGAGAGCAACACGCTGCTGCTGACCGCGTTGACCACGAAGCACCGGCAGCGCCTGGGCGACGGTCTGCACCCAGGTGCCGATCAGGCTCAGCGACTGCGCCGGGAGGACCTCGGGCCGGGGGGTGGTCATGTCCCAGCCTCACGCGCGGCTTGGTGAGCCGGCCTCACATGCTTTGGTGACTTTGCCGAAGGCCCAGGTCAGCGGGCAGCTCAGAAGATAGCCCGGCAGCCGGCCCGCGGCTGCGAACGGGAAGCCGCCGTGTAAATAAGCAGCGGCGGGTACAAACCCACGGCGGACCTTGATACCTGGGGAACATGGACGACGGATCTCGGCACCGCGACGATGCAGCTGTGATCGACGTCCGGGACAAGGGTTCAGGGCGGGCGGAGCGACCGAGGCAGGGGGAGGTGCTGGTCCCATGACCGAGCGGATTGTCGTGGTCGGGGCGGACGCGGCCGGGATGAGCGCGGCCTCGCAGGCCAAGCGGATCGCCGGCGACGCGGTCGAGATCGTCGCGTTCGAGCGCGGAGCATACAGCTCCTTCTCTGCCTGCGGCATCCCGTACTGGGTAGCCGGCGACGTCGACGGGCCGGAGCGCCTGGTCGCCCGTTCGCCCGAGGAACACCGGCGCAACGGCATCGATGTCCGGACGCGGACCGAGGTGGAGCAGATCGACCTCGCGGCAGGCCGGGTGCTCGCTCGTGACCTGGCCGCCGGTCAGTCGTCCTGGGAAGGCTTTGACTCGCTGGTCATCGCGACCGGCGCGGTCCCGGTGCGACCAGCGCTGCCCGGCGTGGACGCGGCCGGCGTGTTCGGCGTGCAGACTCTCGATGACGGCGCCGCGCTCCTGGCGGATCTGCACGACGCGCGGCCGCGGCGCGCCGTGGTAGTCGGCGGGGGCTACATCGGCGTCGAGATGGCCGAGGCACTTGTCCGGCGCGGGCTCGCCGTCACGGTCGTCGATCGGGCCGCGCAGCCGATGGCCACGCTCGATCCGGACATGGGCGCGGCGGTACACCAGGCCATGGAGGGCATCGGCATCGACGTGCGCACCGGTACCGCCGTCCTCGGATTCGAGACCGGCGGCAACCACAGGATCCGGTCGGTGCTGACGGCCGACGGCCCGATCCAGGCCGACGTGGTCGTCCTTGGCCTCGGCGTACGGCCGGACACCGCGCTCGCCCTGGAGGCCGGCCTGCCGCTTGGCGATGACGACGGCCTGCGCACCAACGTGCAGATGCAGGTTCTGGGCCACGACCGCGTCTGGGCTGGCGGCGATTGCGTGGAGGTCCTCAACCTGGTATCGGGCCGGTACCAGCAGGTGGCGCTCGGCACCCACGCCAACAAGCAGGGCCGGGTCATCGGGCACAATCTGGCCGGCTCTTACGCCACGTTCCCCGGGGTGGTCGGCACGGCGGTGAGCAAGGTGTGCCATCTGGAGATTGCCCGGACCGGGCTGCGCGAGCGGGACGCCACCCGCGCCGGGTTCGAGTACGTGACCGTCACCGTGCGATCCGACACGAGGGCCGGATACTTCCCCGGTGCCCAGAAGATGACCGTCAAGATGATCGCCGAACGGGGCACCGGGCGCCTGCTCGGAGTGCAGATCGTCGGCTACGAGGGATCAGCCAAGCGGATCGATACGGCCGCGACGGCGCTGTGGAACCGGATGACGGTAGAGGAGATGACCGCCCTGGACCTCGCGTACGCTCCGCCGTTCTCGCCGGTATGGGATCCGATTCTCGTGGCGGCACGGCAGGCCGCCGGGGCGGTGCGCAAGGCCGGCGCCGGCCGACACTGACGCGCCAGCCGCGGGGTTGCGCGGGCCCGCTGGCCGGCAGCCCGGAGGGGGCGACCGCCGCTGGGGATCTTGCCGTGGATCCCCGACCGGGACGAGCCGGGAGCCTGAGCGACGACCGCGACCTCGCCATCTACGCCGGCGTCGCGCGGAAGCCGTGATCGTCTCACGGTCACATCGCGTGCTGCCAGTCCATCTCCCTGCCTGCGGACTTTGCCATCGCGTCCTGGGAGAACTCGGCGACCAGCTCGCCGTCCTGGGTGAAGACCTGGCCGCGGCCGAGGACCCGGCCGCTCGCCGCCTTGTCGGCCCAGTGCGCGAGCAGCAGCCACCGGGACACGTCGAACGGCTCGGCGAAGTGGATCGTGTGGCCGATGACCCCGGTGTTGAGGGTGCGGTGCGCCTGGCTGATGTCAACCTCGCCCCGGTGTGAGCTGAACGCGAGCCCGATGATGTTGCCGCACGTGGACCAGGTCAGCACGGCCTGGTTCGCGGCCGGAGTGCCCACGGCCTGGCCGAATCGGTGCCAGGCGTACATCACGGGCACGCCGTCCACGACTCGGTCGCCAGGCACCGGCCGCCAGTCCGCGTTCGGGAAGGCAAGGCCGCTGGGCTGCGGCTCGAGCTCGTCGGGACCCGGCAGGCCGGCTGGCATGCCCGGCTGGTGCCGCAGCAGGTCGGGGTCGCGTGAGGTCATCAGGACCAGCGAGCGGCACAGCAGCTGCCCGTCCTGGTAGGCGGTGATCGTGTCACTCCCCCACGTCCGCCCGGTGTGCTGGACGTCGACCTGCAGCTCGATCGGCTTGGTATAGGAGCCGACACGGGAGAACAGCGCGTGGATCGAGCGAGGCGACTTCCCGCGTTCTTCCCTGGCCTCGGCCGCCATCAGCATCTGGGCGAGGTACTGGCCGCTGAACACCACGTCGCGGCCCTCCGCCGACTCGGCCGGCTGGGTGACGTCGAAGCGTCCCTCGCCCATATCGGTCAGCCGCAGCACATCGGGAAGATCGGACATCGCGTTACGGTCCTCTCTCGGTTCCGCCGCACGCGCCTCGGATCGGCGCCGCAGCCGCGGGATCCAAATTCTTCGATAATTTTAGTATCTTCGACTCATGGCTCGCAAGGTCAGCGGATGCGGGGCATGCCGAGGATGCGCTGGGCCACGATGTTGCGCTGGATCTGCTCGGTGCCGCCGTAGACGCTGGCCGGGCGCGACCTGAAGTAGCTGGACCACCAGCCCGGGCGCAGGCCGGTCACCGCGTCCGGCCCCACCACGTCCAGGACGACGTGCTCGATCTCCTGGACGGTGGCCGACCACAGCAGCTTGGTCACCGAGCCCTCCTGGCCCGGCGGGCGGTCGGCCACGCGCAGCGACAGCTGCTTGATCGTGTCGTATTCCAGCACCTCGCCGACGACGTAGGCCCAGGCCAGCCGCTCGCGGATGACCGGGTCGCCGAGCAGGCCGCGCTCGGCGGCGGCGTCCTCGAGCATCAGCAGCTCGGACCGGTAGCCGGGCAGGACCCCGACGTCGCCGGGCCCTCGCTCGTAGGCCAGCGCCCCCATGGCCAGCTGCCAGCCCGCCCCCGGGTCGCCGATCCGGTTCTCGACCGGGACGATGACGTCGTCGAAGGCGACCTCGGCGGTGTGCGTCCCTGCGTCGGTGGTCTTGACCCCGCCGGGGCGGACTCCGGGGGTCTTCATGTCGACGAGCAGGATGGTGATGCCGCGGTGCTTGGGCGCGTCGGGTTCGGTGCGCGCGAGCAGGAAGCACCAGTCGGCGTGGGTCGCCCCGCTGGTCCACAGCTTGGCCCCGTTGACGACGTAGTGATCGCCGTCGAGCACGGCCCGGGTCTTGAGCGCGGCCAGGTCGCTGCCGCCGCTCGGCTCGCTGAACCCCTGGCACCACTGCAGGTCCCCGCGCATCGTGGGCATGACGAACTTCTCGCGCTGCTCGGGGGTGCCGGCCATCATCACGACCCGCTCGAGATGCGCCACGCCCAGGCCGGGAGCACCGACCGCCGCGGCCTCGGAGTTGAAGATCGCGTCGTAGATGGGGGGAATGCCGCGCCCGCCCCACTCCTTCGGCCAGGACTGCAGGGTGTACCCCGCGTCGAACAGCAGCCGGCGCCAGTCCCGCTGCCGCTGCCGGGTCTGCGGAGACTCGTCGATCTCCTCCAGCGGCCCGCCGGTCAGCAGGCCGGTGCGCGGGAACGGAACCGGGCAGTGCTCCTGCAGCCAGGCCCGCGTCTTGGCCCGGTACTCCGCCTCTTCCTGCGTATCGCGGAAATCCATCGTCTCTCCCTGATCCTGGCGTTGACGGGCTATGAAGCGGACGGTGACAGGCGTGCCAGCCGCCGGTCGGCGATGGCCGCAAGCTGGAGCTGCACGTCGCCGAGCAGGTACCGGTTCAGCAGCACCCGGCGCGCGTAAAAGTGCGCGATGTGTTCCCAGGTATTGCCGATCCCGCCGTACATCTGCATCGAGGTCTCGGTCACGCTCACCATCTGGCGGCCCGCGTACGCCTTGACCACCCGCGCGGCCAGCAGCGCCTCGGCTGCGTCCTCTTCGTCGACAGACCAGGCCGCATGGTTGTTCGTGCTGCGCAGCCCCTCGCAGGCCACGTACGCGTCGGCCGCCATGTGCTGCAGGGCCTGGAACGTCCCGATCGGGACGCCGAACGCCTCGCGGGCCTTGCTGTACTCGATGGCGCCGCGCAGGCCCGCCTCGGCGGCGCCGACCATCTCGGCGGCCAGCGCGCTCAGGCCGAGGGCCAGCCACCGGTCCGCGGCCTCGGCCGACGGCGCGCCGCCCACGCTGGCGGGCGTGAGTCCCCCGACCTCACGCCAGCGGTACAGCGGCAGGGACAGCTCGGCCCCGTCCAGCCGGTCGAGATTGTCGTTCTCGGCCGCGACGCTGACGATCTCGCCCGACCCGGCGGCCCGGGCCAGGACCGCCCGGTAGCCGGGCGTGCCGGCCAGGACGGCCTCGGACAGGCCCTCCGAAGAGGCCAGATCGGTCAGGTCGGCGCGCATGGCCAGGCCGATGATCGTGCGTCCCTCGGCCACGTCCGCCTGCAGCGACGCGGGAGCGCCCGCCGCCGCCAGCAGCTCGGGGACCAGGACCCCGGAGATCGCGTAGGCGACGGGCACGAGCGCTGCGCCCAGCGCCTCGCTCACCACCGCCACCTCGACGCCGCTGGCCTCCGGCCGGCCGGACTCATCCCGGAGCCGGAAACCGAGCAGGCCGGCCCGTGCCAGTTCCTGCCAGCACGCGCCCGGGTCGGCGGCATCAAGATCCGATGGGTTCGCCAGCCCCAGCTTGCGTCCCAGGTCCCTGGCCATGTCCTGGAGCATGACCTGTTCGTCCGTCAGTAGCGCGAGCACGTCGCATGCCTCCCTGCCTATAGCCGGACTAGAGCACGCCCATGCTATCAAGAAGTTAAAAGCTTCGAAATACGTTGGGCGTGACAAGCCGTCGAATCCTGGCTGAGGCTCGACCTGCCGGCAGATGCCCCGGTGATCCTAGTGGTCGCGGGCGCCGGGCGCGCTGCCGCTCGTCTGGTCCATCGACCGCATCGCCGCCGACCGGCACATCAATGGCCGCCTCCGCCGCCTATGGCTGGACAAGGTGGCCGTCGATGACCTGTCGTTTACGGTGCCGCCCGGCCGGATGACGGGCTCCGGGCCGAGCGGCGCGGGGAAGACCACCACCATGCGGACGATCCTCGGGATCGACAGCCCCACCGCCGGGTCGGTCACCGTCAACGGCAAGCCATTCGCCCAGCTGCGTGGCGGCTTTGGGTGGCCACAACGGGATAACGCGTGGTGACATTGCCTGGCGTGATTCCTGTGACTGGCGAGTTCGCCTCGCGGCCTATTTATACGATGTGGATGTCCCTTTCACGTAGCCCCATATACGTGGTAGGGGCATCCACGCCGTATAAATCGCCTCGGATGACCGGTAAGGCGGTAGTAATGGAACCGGTGCGTCAGAGCGGTTTATTTCGCACTTGTGTGATTGCGCCATCCTGGTCAAGGATTATCGAGGGCCGCGCGGGTGTGAAATGCGAGGACCGGTAGCGCAGCACGCCCGGTGGGCGCCTGCGCCCGGTGGGCACCTGCGCCCGGTGGGCACCTGCGCCCGGGCGGGTGGGACAATCGGCGCATGCCGGAACGACTTGAGGTACAGCGTGCGGTGGCCGCATCACCGGGCGAGATCTTCGCCGTGCTCACCGATCCCC
>JASHTQ010000432.1 GCA_030040475.1 Streptosporangiaceae bacterium | reverse complement strand
GAGGACCGCGAGTCGCGCGCGGGTGTGACGCAGTTCACACGAAGTTCACATCCTCCGTTCACCGGGACTTCGCGTCGAGTAGATGGCGGCATTGCGGAGAAATCTCGCTCTTGCCCGCCTGGTCCGGCCCGATACGGCAGAATGATCTCTGCTCAAAGGGGCGGCCTGGCACCGGCGGCATCTCCCGCTGCCTGATGTGACTCATGGCGAGGATTCTTTGTGATCGACAGCAGCGACACCGAGGGCTCACGCGTCGACCGGGCCATCTGGGCGACCATCGACGTGCTGCGCAGGCACTGGGTCTTCGCGCTGCTCGTGGCGGCCGGCCTGCTGCTGCGGCTCGTCGCCCAGGTCGGCTACCAGCCCGCGCTGCTGTTCATCGACTCGAAGAAGTACATCTACGGCACCGAGTTCAGCACCACCGAGTGGGGCTCCTATGACCCGATCGGCTACACGCTGCTCATGCTGCGCCCGGTGCTCATGTTCGGCAACCTCGCCCTGGTCGCGGCGCTCCAGCACCTGCTCGGGCTGGGCATCGCGGCCGCGCTCTACGTGCTGCTGCTGCGCCGCGGGGTGACCCGCTGGCTGGCCGCGCTGGCGGTCGCGCCGGTGCTGCTCGATGCCTACCAGCTGAACGCCGAGCAGACGATCATGCCGGACGTGCTGTTCGAGGCGCTGGTGGTGGCCGGGTTCGTGCTGCTGCTCTGGCAGCCAAGGCCCGGGCTGGCGTGCGTCGTCCTTGGCGGCCTGGCGCTCGGCACGTCCGCGCCGGTCCGCCAGGTCGGCGAGGCGCTGATCGTGCCGGCGCTGGTCTACGTGCTCGCCGTCACCAGGGGATGGCGCAGGCGCGCGCTGTACGGCACGGCGCTGACCTTCTGCTTCTGCCTGCCCGTGGTGGGCTACATGGGCTACTCCGCGGTGGTGCTGCACTACGGGTTCGAGCTGTCCAACATGGGCGACGCGTACCTGTACGGCCGGGCGGCGCACGCGGCCGACTGCGCGACGCTGAAGATCCCCGCCGACGAGCGGCCGCTGTGCCCCACGCCCAGCCAGCAGGCCACGTTCGGCGTCGACGGCCTGGTGAACTCGCCCTACTCACCGCGCGTGCTGTACTCCCCGATCATCATGCGGCCGGGTCAGCCGACCGAGCTGGTCAACACGCTGCCGCTGCAGAAGGCGCTCGCCTACAGCGTGATCAAGCAGCAGCCGCTGCGCGTGGTCGGGGACATCGCCAAGGACTCGATCAAGATCTTCGCGCTGACCAGGGACACCGACGAGGGCGACACCCCGATCTCCCGCTGGCAGTTCCAGCTCACCTACCCCTATTACAAGCCCGGCATCACGCCCTACGGCTACAACAGCGCCAACAAGGTGTTCAAGCAGACCGGCGGCGGCACGGCGAGCGTCTACCGCCCGGCCGCGGTCCTGCTGCGGGACTACCAGCTGCACGGCGGCTACACGCCCGGGCCCGTGTTCCTGCTCGGCCTGCTCGCCGGGATAGCCGGAATCTTCACCTGGCGCCGGCGCCGCGACCCGGCCGGCTCGGGCCCGCAGGGCCAGGCCCTCGCCTGCCTGCTGATCACGGTCTCCGCCGTCGCGGTGCTGCTCGGCGCGGACCTGTACGAGTTCTCCTGGCGCTACCAGCTGCCCGCCCTGATCACGCTGCCGATCGCGGGCGCGCTCGGCGCCACCGCGATCGCCGGGCACATCAGGCAGCGCCGGCAGGCGAAGGCTACCGTGCCAGCGGTGGCGGGCGCGGTAGCCGCCAGCCCGCTGGTCGCCGTCCCAGCGGTGGCCATCCCGCAGGTGACCGCCGGGGCGCCGCTCGCCACCGGGGCCGCCCGCTCCCCGCTCGCCGACGACGAGGGCGACGAGTTCGCGGTGGCCGGGTGGGAGCAGGTGCCCTAGCCGATGCAGGCCGAGCGGGGGCCGGATATCCGCATGCTCTCCTCCGGCGTGGTCTACGAGGACCACTGGATGCGGCTGCTACGCGACGACATCGAGCGGCGCGACGGCTCCCGCGGCACCTACGCCTGGGTGGACAAGCGCGACTTCGCGCTCGTCATCCCGGCCGAGAACGACGGCTTCCACCTGGTCGAGGAGTACCGGTACCCGATCCGCAGGCGCACCTGGTCCTTCCCGCAGGGCGGCTGGCCGAGGGGCGAGTCGGGCAGCCCGGAGGAGCTCGCCAGGCTGGAGCTCAGCCAGGAGACCGGGCTGCGGGCCCGCGAGGTGACCAGGCTCGGCCTGCTGCACTGCGCGCACGGCATCACCAACCAGGTCGGGCACTTCTTCCTCGCCACCGGCCTGGAGCCGGGGCCGGTCGACCGCGAGCACGAGGAGCAGGACATGCTCCAGGCCTGGGTGCCGAGGTCGAGGTTCGAGGAGATGATCGACGAGGGCGTCGTCACCGACGACTCCACCCTGGCCGCCTACGCGCTGCTGCTCATCCGCGAGCGGCGCGGCTGACCTCCCGCTAAAGCAGCGGCGCGAACAGGTCACCGTAGCGGGCCACCCGGTCGAGGACCGCGTCGGCGGTGAAGAACAGGTCACCGGCCTTGCGGCAGGATTCCACCTCGTCCCAGCTGACCGGGGTGGAGACGGCGGGGTGGGCGCGGGCGCGCAGCGAGTAGGGGGCCACGGTCGTCTTGGAGCCGTTGTTCTGGCTCCAGTCGATCAGGACCCTGGATGTCCGCAGCGCCCTGGTCATCCGGGATACCACCCGGTCGGGCCGGGCTCGCTCCAGCCGTTCGGCATACGAGCGCGCCCGGTCGCTGGCCGCGTCCGAGGTCACCCCGGAGATCGGCGCGTACAGCTGCAGGCCCTTGCCGCCCGAGGTCTTGGCCAGCGGGGCGAACCCGTCGGCCGCAAGCAGCGGACGCAGCTCGAGGGCCACCCGGCAGCAGTCCACGATGTCCGCGGGCGGGCCGGGGTCCAGGTCGAAGACCAGCAGGTCCGGCTCGCGCACGCCGGGCATCCGCCACTGCGGGACGTGCAGCTCAAGGCCGGCCAGGTTGGCCGCCCAGATCAGCGTGGGCAGGTCGTCGACCACCAGGTAGGTGACCATGGTGCCGCGCGCCCGCGAGCTTGCCGAGCTCACCGTGGCGGTCCGGATCCAGTCGGGACGGTGCTCGGTCACGTGCTTCTGGAAGAACGCCTCGCCGTCGACGCCCTCCGGGTAGCGCTTGAGCGTCACCGGGCGATCGGCGATGTGCGGCAGCAGCGCCGGCGCCACCCGCTGGTAGTAGTCGAGCACCTCGGCCTTGGTGAAGCCGTCGTCCGGGTACAGCACCTTGGCCAGGTTGGTCAGCGTCAGCGTCCGGCCGTCCACCGTGACGGCGACCTTCTCCTCAGGGCTCACGGACCACGTCCGCGGGGTCCTTGTCGTCGCGCAGCCCCTTGTACACCGGGGCGCGCATCCTGCCCGCCCTGGTCCACCGCTCGAAGGCCACCTGGATCACCAGCCGCGGCTGCACCCAGACGGCGGTGCGCGCGTGCTCGGGCGGTACCGGGCCGTCGAACGGCGAGGTGGCGCGGCGCAGCGGCGCCAGGCGATCGCCGAGCATGCGCAGCGTCTCGTCGCTGAACCCGGTCCCGACGTGCCCGGCGTAGACAAGCCCGGTCTCGTCGTGCACGCCGACGATCAGCGACCCGACCTGCCCGGTCCTGTTGCCCTGGCCCGGCTTGTACCCGGCCACGACCGCCTCCTGGTACCTGTGGTTCTTGACCTTCCGCCAGTGATCGGTGCGCGCCCCCGGCGCGTACACCGAGTCCAGCCGCTTGGCCACCACGCCCTCCATGCCGTGTTCCCTGGACACGGTCAGCACGGCCTGGACGTCCTCGCCGGGGAAGGACGGCGGCGTCTGCCAGTAGGGACCCGACAGGTTCAGCCCGTCAAGCAGCGAGCGCCGCCGGGCGTACGGCAGGCCGAGCAGCGACCTGCCGTCCAGCTGCAGCAGGTCGAACACCAGGTAGGTGACCGGCGTCTGCCCGGCGAGCAGCTTCGCCTGCGCCGCCGAGGTGACGTGCATCCGCGGCTGGAGGGATTCGAAGTCCGGCCAGCCGTCCGTGCCGAACACCACCACCTCCCCGTCGAGCAGCAGCTGCCTGTGCGGGCTCGCGTTGCCCAGGCCGGCCAGCTCGGGGTAGGCGACGGTGATGTCGCGTTCGGTCCTCGACATCAGGCGCACCTTGCCCCGCTCGACGAAGGCCAGCGCCCGCACCCCGTCCCATTTCATCTCAAGCGCCCAGTTCGCGTGGTCGGGCGGCGGCGCGGTCACCGGCAGCGCGAGCATCGGGCGCAGCGTGGCGGGCAGCGGCTCGCGCTCGCGGTGGATCATCCACTGGTTTCCCCTGGTCTGGAACAGCACGTAGCCGCCCTGCACGCGCTGCCCGTGCAGGTTGACCTTGACCTCGTCCGGCGCCCACTTCACGGTCTCGTAGCTGCCGTGGTCCCAGATGGTGACCGAGCCCGCGCCGTACTGCCCTCGCGGTATCGTCCCGGCGAACCCGCCGTACTCAAGCGGATGGTCCTCGGTGTGCACGGCGAGGTGGTTGACGGCCGGGTCGTCTGGCACGCCCTTGGGCAGCGCCCAGGACACCAGCACCCCGTCCCGCTCGAGCCGGAAGTCCCAGTGCAGCCGCCTGGCGTGATGCTCCTGGATCACGAAGCTCCCGCCGTCATCGCCGCCCTCGTGCGTCGCGGGCCCGGCCGGAACCGGCTCGGGGGTCCGGGTGGCGTCCCGCTTGTCCCGGTACGCCTGCAGCTTGTCCACGCTCCCCACCTACCCCAGTTGACCTGGCCTGGAACTGATGCCACGGCCCGTTCGGAATAAAAGGGCCGGTCGCCGGAAGCGGCGGGGCACGGCCCGGCGGCCGGGACCGGGCACCTACAGTGGTCACCGTGGCAGAAACCTGGCACGTGGAACCCTCCGGGCCGCTGCGCGGCGACATCGAGGTGCGCGGGTCGAAGAACGCGGTGACCAAGCACATGGTCGCCGCGATGCTCGGCGACGGCCCGAGCGTGATCCGCAACGCCCCCGAGGTCGGCGACGTCGACATCACCGCCGCGATGTTGGAGTCGCTGGGGTACCACGTCAGACGTTCCGGCGCCGAGATAACGATCGCCGCCGGGGGGACGATCCAGCCGCGGGTGCCGCAGGCCTTCACCGGGCTGAACCGGATCCCGATCCTGATGCTGGGGCCGCTGCTGCACCTGACCGGCCAGGCGTACGTGCCGCTGGTCGGCGGCGACCCGATCGGCAGGCGCCCGGTCGACTTCCACGTCGCGGCGCTGCAGGCGCTCGGCGCGCAGGTGCAGGTCGGCCCCGCGGGGATCACGGCGCAGGCGGACCGGCTGCACGGCACGCGGATCGACCTGCCCTACCCGAGCGTCGGCGCGACCGAGACCGTGCTGCTGTCCGCGGTGCTCGCCGAGGGCAAGACCGTGCTGCGCAACGCGGCAACCGAGCCCGAGGTGGTCGAGCTCGCGCTGTTCCTGCAGCGGATGGGCGCGCACGTGGAGCTCAGCCCGGACCGGCGGATCGTCATCGAGGGCGTGCCACGGCTGCGCGGGGCGTCGACCCGGCTGGCGGGCGACCGGCTCGAGGCGTTCTCCTACCTGGTGGCCGGCCTGATCACCAGGGGCGAGGTCCGGGTCCGCGGCTGCCCGCAGGACCGGCTGGTCACCGCGATCAACACGCTGGCAAGGATGGGCGCGCGGTTCGACATCACCGAGGAGTGGATCGTCGCCTCGGCGCCGGACGGCCTGCGCGCCGCCGCCGTGCACACCGACACCCACCCCGGCTTCATGACCGACTGGCAGCAGCCGCTGATGGTGCTGTTCACCCAGGC
>JASHTQ010000431.1 GCA_030040475.1 Streptosporangiaceae bacterium | reverse complement strand
CAGGGCGCCTGGCGGGTCAGGGCGCCTGGCGGGTCAGGGCGCCTGGCGGGTCAGGGCGCCTGGCGGGTCAGGGCGCCTGGCGGGTCAGGGCGCCTGGCGGGTCAGGGCGCCTGGCGGGTCAGGGCGCCTGGCGGGTTACCGGGCCTGGCGGTCGCGGGCCTGGCAGCGCAGCGCCCGGAGGACGTCGTCGCGGCCCTCGATGAGCAGCCGGCGCAGCGCGGCGGGCGGCTTGGCGTCGGCGATGTAGTCATCCGTCGCCTTGACCGTCTCCGGCGAGAGCGGGCACACCATATACGCTCCGGCCACGAAGTCCTGCGCCATCGCCGATGACCACTCGTGCCACGCGTCCCCCAGGACGCCGAAATACTCCGCCTGGTAGGGCGCCATCAGCTCCTCGTGCTCCGGGTCGACGAATCCGCCCAGGGTCGCCCGGAACATGGCCAGGGTCAGTTTCCCGCCGGTGAGCTCGTCCCAGGCCGTCCGCTTGGCTTCGGCGGACGGCATCGCGGCCCGGCAGGTCGCGGCGTGCCGCTCGCCCGCGTCGGTCGCGTCCCGCTCGAGTTCGGCGTCGATCTCGGCGGTTCCGAAGACCCCCTGGTTCACCAGCCGCCATAGCAGCGTCCAGCGCAGGTCGGTGTCCACGGCGAGGCCATCGAGCACCACCGAGCCGTCGAGCAGGCCGGACAGCAGCGCGAGATCCTCGGCGGACCTGGCCACGCCGGCGAGCGCGCGGACGAAGGTCAGCTGGGCGTCCGACCCCGGCGCCGCCGCGCCGAGCAGGTCGCGCAGCGCGTCGGCCAGCACCGCGAGGCCCGTCCGACGCCACCCGGGGTCGGCGAACCGCCGCACCGCTCCGCTCGCCTGCTGCAGCAGCGTCTGCACCACGTTCGTGTCCGCCACCGAGGAGATGCCGGAAAGGACCAGGCGAAGGTAATCGCGCGCCGCCATCTCGCCGTCGCGGCACATGTCCCACGCGGCTGCCCAGCACAGCGCCGCGGGCAGCAGGTCGGTGAACTCCGCGATCGAGTCGATGAGGGTGTTCAGCGAGTGCTCGTCGAGCCGCATCTTGGCGTAGGTCAGGTCCTCGTCGTTGACCAGGACGAGGTCGGGCCGCGGCTGGCCGACCAGCTCGGGTACCAGCGTGCGCGGACCCGCCACGTCGGTCTCGACGCGATGCCGACGGACCAGGCCGGCCTGCGTCCGGTCGTAGAGCCCGATCGCGATGCGGTGTGACCGGAGCACCGGGTGCGAGGCCGCCGCCTCCTGCTCCACGGCGAACTCGGCGAACCTCCCGTCTGAGCCGACCGAATAGGACGGCCGCAGCGTGTTGACCCCGGCGGTCTGCAGCCAGTCGCGCGACCATGTGGTCAGGTCACGGCCCGAGGTTTCCTCGAGCGCGGCGAGCAGGTCGGCCAGCGTCGCGTTTCCCCACGCGTACGCGGCGAAGTACTTCCGAACCCCGGCCAGGAAGTTCTCCCTGCCGACGTAGGCGACCAGCTGCTTGAGCACGGCCGCGCCCTTGGCGTAGGTGATCCCGTCGAAGTTCACCTCGACCGCGTCGATGTCGGGGATGTCGGCGGCGATCGGGTGGGTGGAGGGCAGCTGGTCCTGCCGGTACGCCCACGCCTTGTGCACCTGGGCGAACGTGGTCCACGCCCACGCCCACCTGGTCGCCTCCGCCTGCGCGAGCGTGCCCGCCCAGGTGGCGAAGGACTCGTTCAGCCACAGGTCGTCCCACCAGCGCATCGTGACCAGGTCGCCGAACCACATGTGCGCCATCTCGTGCAGGATCGTCTGACCGCGCGACTCGCGGGCGTAATCGGTGACCCGCGAGCGGAATATATAGGCCTCAAGGAACGTGACGCAGCCCGCGTTCTCCATCGCGCCCTCTTTGAACTCCGGCACGAAAAGCTGGTCATACTTCCCGAACGGGTACTTCATGCCGAACGAGCCGTGGAAAAAGTCGAAACCCTGCCGGGTCACCTCGAGGATCTCGTCCGCGTCGAGGTAAGGCGCCAGCGACTGCCTGCAGAACACGCCGAGCGGAATTCCGTCGTGCTCGGCGCGGACCACGTGATAAGGGCCCGCCGCGACCGCGGTGATATACGTCGGCAGGACCGGAGTGGCCGGGAAGGTCCAGCGGCGCGCCTTGATAAAGTCCCCGGCCTCGTCGCTGACCGCATCGACCGCCATGTTCGAGACCACCTCCCAGTCCGCGGGGGCGGTGACGGTCAGCTGGTAGCTGGCCTTCATGTCCGGCTGGTCGAAGCAGGCGTACACCCGGTGCGCGTCGAACGTCTCCAGGTCTGAGTAAAGGTAGACCCGCCCGTCCGCGGGGTCGGTGAACCGGTGCAGCCCCTCGCCGCTGCGCGAGTAGGCGCAGTCGGCCGCCACCCGCAGCACGTTCTCGTCGGCCAGGCCGTCCAGCGTGATCCGGTCCCCGTCGAACGCGGCGGGATCGACCGGCGTGCCGTTCAGCGTGATCGACCTGACCGCGGGCGCGGTCAGGTCGACGAAGGCGGACGAGCCAGGGGCGCTGCAGCCGAACCTGATCACGCTCACCGAGCCGAAGGTGGCCTCGTCCCCTTCCTTTGCGGTCAGGTCGAGTTCCACCTCATAGGAGGCGACCTTGATGAGCGCCGAACGCGCCATCGCCTCCTCGCGGGTCAGGTTCGATGCCACCTGGTGATCCCTTCGTCGCGCGGCGGGCCTTGTGGGCCCGATGGAATTCGTGGTCGTGCCGTGGGGTTAACGCGGCTAAGGCCGCGTCGCTGCGGGCGAAATCAGTTACTCATGACAGGAGTGCGAATGACCGAGCAGGAGCCTACGCGTGTCGACTTCTGGTTCGACCCTATCTGCCCGTGGGCATGGATCACATCACGCTGGATACTCGAGGTCCAGCAGGTCCGCCCGGTACAGACCGTCTGGCACGTGATGAGCCTGGCCGTGCTCAACGAGGACAAGGAAGGTATCTCGGATCGCTATCGCGAGGCGATGCAGTCCGCCTGGGGTCCCGTCCGGGTGCTGATCGCGGCCGAGCAGGCGCACGGTCCTGACGTCCTCGGGTCGCTCTACACCGCGCTCGGGACACGTTTCCACCTCGAGAAGGCGCCGCGGGACCGCGAGACGATCGTCGCCGCGCTCGCCGAGGCCGGGCTGCCGGCCAGCCTCGCGGACGCGGCGGACTCCACCGAATACGACGAGGCGGTCCGGGCGTCGCACGCCGAGGGCATCGACCGGGTCGGCTATGAGGTGGGCACGCCGGTGATCTCGGTGCACGGCGCCTCGGTCTTCGGCCCCGTCATCTCGCCCATCCCGCGCGGTGAGGCGGCAGGCAAGCTGTGGGACGGCGTGCAGCTGGTCATGGCAACCGACGGCTTCTTCGAGCTGAAGCGCTCCCGCACCCGCGACCCGATCTTCGACTGACCCCCCTAGCCCCGCGCTCACGTGGACCACGGGGCACCCACCAGGCCCCTGCTGCCCCGCCATCAGCGGAGCGGGGGACATTCGCCGGGAGCATCGGGGTCCTGCGGGAGTTTCCGCTGTCCTGGAGCGCACCCGATCTTCCCAGGAGCCCCATCCTCCCCAGTCTTTCGAGGCACCGCGCTCTTGCGCCGCTGCAACAGAGTGACTGGAGGGACGGCGTGTCGCTGGCCTGATGCGCCCCGTGGGCGTATGAGGCAGGTCGCTAACGACGGCACGAGTGTCAGCCGGAAGGCCGCCCTCCGCCGGAGCCCCTCCGTCGGCGCCGCGGGGCGTGCCGCCGCCCCGGCCGCCCCTGCGACCGGCCCGCCGGCCCAATGCCGGCCACCGTATCCACACCATCCGCCACGGTATCCGCGCCCTCCGCCGCCGCGCCCCAGCCGCCCGCAACGCCCGCCCCGTCCGCAACGCCAGCCCCGCCCGCTGCGTCCGGGCCGTCGGCCACGCCGGAGCCGTCTGCCCGAGGACCGCCCGTCTCGCCAGCCCAGATCGCCTCGCTTGCCTCGGCCTCGGCGAGGTCCTCGGGGCGGGGCCGGGACACGTCCCTGGCCCGCATCGCTGCGCTGATCGTCACCTTCATCGCGGCCATGGCCCCATTATCACCGCGCGCTAATCGCTGGACAGCCCCCAAACTCAGCGGCACAGTGGGGACGTGCCGGGGGCCGAAACGACAAGCCAAGCAACCCAAGCAACCCAGGGGAACCAACCCGCCACCCTGTGGCGACACCGCAACTTCCTGTTGCTGTGGGGCGGCCAGACGGTCAGCGAGATGGGGTCCGCGGTCACCCAGCTCGCGCTGCCGCTGACCGCGGTCGTGGTGCTCGGAGCGTCCACCTTCCAGGTCGGCCTGCTGACGTCGGCGGCCACCGCGGCGTTCGCGCTGATCGCGCTGCCGGCCGGGGCGATCGTCGACCGGCGCGCCAAGCGGCGGCTGATGATCTGGTGCGACGCGGCGCGGCTGGTGATCATCGGCTCGGTGCCGCTGGCCGCCGCGTTCGGCCTGCTCACCATGGGCCAGCTGTACGCGGTCGCGATCACCGCCGGGGTGTGCACGGTCTTCTTCGACGTCTCCTACCAAAGCTACCTGCCCGTCCTCGTCAAGGCCGAGCACCTGGTGGACGGCAACGGCAAGCTCGGCGCGACCCAGGCGTTCGCGCAGGTGACCGGGCCCGGCCTGGGCGGCGGCCTGGTCGGCCTGGTCGGCGCGGCCGGTGCCATGACCGCGGACGCGATCTCCTACCTCGTCTCGGTCCTCACCCTGGCCGCCATCACAACCAAGGAAGCACCGCCCAACCGGGGCACCGGAGCAAGCCTCCGAACCCAGATCGCCGAGGGGCTGACGTTCGTGCTCAGGCACCCGATCCTGCGCAAGATCGTCGCGTGTACCGGCACCGCGAACCTGTTCGGCGGCATGGCCACCGCCCTGGAGATCATCTTCCTGGTCCGCGTCCTGCACGTGCGGCCCGCCGACACCGGCCTGCTCATCGCGGTGGCCAGCCTCGGCGGCGTGGTCGGCGGCGTGTTCTCGGTCCGGCTGGCCCGGGCCATCGGCTCGGCCCGCATCATCTGGTTCTCGATGCTTGTGTTCGGCCTGCCGCAGCTCCTCGTACCGCTGGCCGAACCCGGCTGGCGCGTCGCCGCGTTCATCGTCGGCATGACGGCGTTCGCCTTCACCGCCGTGGTCTACAACGTGGCGCAGCTCAGCTACCGGCAGGCGATCTGCCCGCCGGAACTGCTCGGCCGGATGAACGCCGCGGT
>JASHTQ010000430.1 GCA_030040475.1 Streptosporangiaceae bacterium | reverse complement strand
GCCCGGCACTGTGACCAGTCGACGATCCCGGCCACGCCCTCCATATCGAAAGAAATAAATACCTTCATAAAAACAAAAATTTATACCGAACGAGAAGTGGTGCGTGCCCCGGGCAACCGTCACCCGGCCGGGGACATCCCGGGGTTCTGGCCCGCATCTCGTGATGATCACGATGGATTTGCCTGCTGGTTGCGGGGCTTGTGGGTCACAGGCCCCGCAAGAAGGGGCTTGTGCGTCACGAGCCCCGCTCAGGGCATCGTGCTCAGTGACTGGTGGTCCCTGTGAGGTGGATGATGCGAATGGCCGGCAGATGACGGTCGTGTCCATCACGAGATATGGCCCAGATCCAAGAATCATGAGCAGATCACGTATCCAGGCGAAGACGTCAGGGTCCGGGAGACGGCGCTCGGCGCCGGGTACGTCATGACCGGCCGCACCCCGGCCTGACCCGCCCGCCGCCCGGCGCCAGCTTGCGTGGAAGTGATACCACCTCCCGTTCGGATCAAAAAGTTTTTATACCGAACGGGAGGTGGTTTTACGGTCCGGGCCGGCCTCAAGCGGTAATCGCGGCGATCAGGCTGACGACGGCCAGGCTCGCCAGCACGACCGCCGCCGCCCGGGTGATCCAGCGGAACGGCGCCACCCGCAGCAGCTGCCGGCCGCCGACGATGGCCAGGCCGCCCACGGCGCACAGGCCGAGCAGGGCGCCGATGCCGACCGCGATCGGGTCGTGGTAGCGAGCGGCCAGGTTGGCGGTGACCAGCTGAGTCAGGTCGCCGAACTCGGCCGCGAACAGCACCGCGAAGCTGCGCCAGGCCACCGCGGGGAAGCCCGTCCGCACCGCGGCCTGCGCCGGGCGGGTCAGCGTGGCCAGCCCGCCGCGTGGTTCGTCCCGCGGCGGGGCGCCGCCATCCGGCGGCGGCCTGTCCGCCTCGTCCCGGCCGCCGGCTGGTGCCGCCGCGTCCTCCCGACGGCGCAGCATCAGCGCCGCGCCGGCCAGGAACAGCACGCCGACCACGGCCTGCATGACCCGGTGCGGCAGCAGGAACAGCAGGCTGCCCGCGCTGACGGCCAGCGCCACATGCAGCGCGAACGCGGCGGCCACCCCGGCGAACACATAGCCGGGCCGGTACCGCGTGCCGAGGACCAGGCTGGCCAGCGCCGTCTTGTCCGGCAGTTCGGCCACGAAAACGGCGCCGAACGCGGTGCCGAGGATGGCGAGGTTCATGCGGCTCCTGTCGTCCCCGCCGGGCCGGGCCAGACCCCGGCACGGCGGTATCCACCACCTAGCCGAAGGTCTCGCTCAGCACGGCAACGACGCCTGTCCGCGCCCCGGGTACCGGGCCCGAAGGCCAGCATGTCGGCATCCCGGCGGAGAGCTACTCCCCCTCGCGCCTCTCATAGTACCGGCCGCCCGCACCGGCGAACCGCCGCGCGCCATCCGACGCAGCAACCTTGGTTCCCGCGGCCACTGTCCCGGCGGCGGGCGTGCCGGACCCCTTGACTGATTAGACCTGTCTGTCTATTATCGGTGTGGTGCACAGACCTGTCTACTCAATGAGCGTCGGGAGCCAGACCATGACGATGCAGATCACCCGGGCCCTGCCCGCTGACCCGTTCGCGCGCCGGCCCTGGCCGCGCCGCCTGGGCGGCCTGCGCGGCAGGCGGCTGAGCGGGCGGCCGGCCGTCTTCGTGCTGGCCTCGCTGATCGTGGCGCTGCTGGCCTCCTCCGCCGCCCCCACCCCCCTGTACGCGATCTACCAGGCAAAATGGCACTTCACTCCGATCACCACGACGATCGTGTTCGGGGTGTACGCGCTGGCGGTGCTGGCCTCCCTGCTGACCTTGGGCAAGCTGTCTGACCACGTGGGACGCCGGCCGGTGCTGCTGACCGCGATCGCCGTGCACGCGGGCTCGCTGGTCATCTTCGCCACCGCTACCGGGGTGCCCGCGCTGCTGGGCGCGCGGGTGGTCCAGGGCCTGTCCACCGGCGCGGCGCTGGGCGCGATCGGCGCGGCCATGCTGGACATGGACCGCGAGCTCGGCACCTTCGCCAACGCGGTGTCGCCCGGCATGGGCAGCGCGACCGGCGCGATCGCCTCCGCGCTTGCGGTCCGCTTCCTGCCCGACCCCACCCACCTGATCTACCTGGCGCTGATCGGCGTGCTCGCGCTGCAGGCGATCGCGATCGCCGCGATGCGCGAGACCGTCACCCGGGCACCGGGCGCGCTGGCCAGCCTGCGGCCGGAGGTCACCCTGCCGCGTGAGCTGCGCGGCCCGGTGCTGACCGCCGTGCCCGTGCTGTTCGCGGTGTGGGCGCTGGCCGGTCTTTACGGCGCGCTCGGCCCGGCGCTCGTACACGCGCTGACCGGGTCCGGCAACGTGGTGCTCGGCGGGCTGAGCCTGTTCGTGCTGGCCGCCTCGGCGGTCGTCGCGACGATCGCGCTGCGCCGGGCCGCGGCCAGGACGGTGATGCTGTTCGGCATCGCGGCCCTGATCACCGGCGTGGCCGTCACCGTCACCGGGGTGAGCCTGGGGTCCGCGGCGGTGTTCTTCGCCGGCTCGGTGATCGCCGGCGCCGGGTTCGGCAGCGGCTTCCAGGGCGGCATCCGCACGGTGGTCCCGCTGGCCGCGCCGCACCAGCGATCCGGCCTGGTCTCGCTGCTCTACGTGGTGTCCTACCTCGGGCTCGGCGTGCCCGCCGTGCTGGCCGGGTTCGGCGTCGTGCACGGCGGCGGGCTCGTCGACACCGCCCGCTACTACGGCGCCGCGGTGATCGCGCTGGCCGCGCTGGCCCTGTTCGGCCTGCTGAAGGGCCGGCCAGCCCGCGCCGCCCGGCCCGCAGCACAGCCTGCCGCCTGCCCGGCTCAGCGCATACGATAGACAAGTCAGTCTAGGAAGGTGGCTGCCGTCATGGCTGTCAAGGATGTCACCACGATCCGGCCTTCGGCCCGCGACCGGCTGCTCGCCGCGGCCAACGAGCTGTTCTACAACGAGGGCGTGCACACGGTCGGCATCGACCGCATCATCGAGCAGGCCGGGGTGGCCAAGGCCTCGCTGTACAACACCTTCGGCAGCAAGGACGAGCTGGTCCGCGCCTACCTGGAGACCCGGTACGCCAGCGTCACCCAGCGCATCACGCAGGCGGTGGAACGCTACGACACCCCGCGCGAGCGCCTGCTTGCCGTGTTCGAGGGCCAGGGCGAGCTGTTCGCCCAGCCGGACTATAGGGGCTGCGCGTTCGCCCGGGCCAGCGCGGAATCGCACCCGGGCGACCAGGCCGAGCGGGCCGCCGAGGCCTACCGCCGCTGGGTACGCACGCTGCTGACCGACCTGGCGACGCAGGCCGGCGTGCCCGAGCCTGAGGTCCTGGCCCGCCAGCTGCACCTGCTGTACGACGGCAGCGGGCAGTCGGCGCGGATGGACCACGACGGCGGCGCGGCCGCCGCAGCCCGCGCCGCCGCGGCCGTCCTGCTCGACGCCGCCCTGGCCGGCGCGGCTGCCGGATAGTCCACGGCCGCGCGACAGCCTTCCCCAGCTGAACAGGAGCAGCCGGGCCGGCGTGACGAAGGCGAACAGGAGGCCCGCTCGTGCAAGGCGGCCCGGCGCGTGAGGAGCGGCAGCGGGGGGTTGCGGGCACGCCGGGGCCGCGCGCCGCGGTCGTGGGCGGGGAGCTGTCCGGTCGGCCGCGGGCCGGGCGGCACGACCGGGGTGGCCAGCAACCCGGCTAGCGCAAAGCCGGCGGCCACGACCATGGCCACCGCCGTGCGGTGGGTGGTGCTGCCATGCATGGCGGCAACCATCGCGGACACGATCGCGACGCCGCGCGCCGCTTTCGTAGCACGTCAGGGATCAGCGGCTTGATCCGCGGTTCGGCAGAATGTAGCAGGTCCGAACCTCGCCGCTGGTGGGACGTGCCCGGTAGGCGCACGGAGCTGTCCCTCGTCAGTGTGTGTCGTCCCGTTTGTCTCAGCCTCACGCGCGCGAGACGTGCACTTGCACGAACGGAATGTATGCGCGCGCGTATGTCACGCGTCAGATTGGCTCACTCACGTGTCGCGCCAGTTGGCCATATCACTTCTACCGGTGTGTCGTGGTCGCGGGCGTAGGCGACTACATCGGCGGTTCCGCCATAAGCGCGTGCTGGCTTGCCATCCCATACCGCATATAGTTCGTCGGCCTCATCCACCATGAGCTTGCTGGCAGTCATATGCGATTCTGATGTGGACTCGGTAAATGGCAATTGATGAACTGCTCCTGCGTGGGTCAGCAGATCGTCATATTCAGCGTGCGCTTCGGCGGGCAGGCCTGCCCGGTATTCTTCGGCTGGAATGACGACTTCGAGTGTCCCGCCGAGATCGAGGACGGCGCGCGCGAATATCTGGTCGGCTCCGTCCGCGAGACAGGACAGGCCGGTTATGCCCTCCGGCTCTCCGGAGAGCCGCTCGCGAATGGCCTGGTCGATCAGATCGGCGGTACGGGCGTTCAAGCCGCGATGGCCGGATACGGCAATGCGGGGCATAGGTTCCCCTCACAGCAGAGTAGAACGGAGTTGCTCATCGAAGTTCCGGACATGGCCGGAACTCGGGCCCGCGTAGCTGCGGCGGAAACGCCTAGCCTTTTCGATCACGCGCTCGGAGGAGTAGGCAATGCCGGTCTCTAGCGCCTCGAAAGCAAGCCGGAACGATTCATCGACTCGTTCGTTGTCTTTTTGCCCTATGCCATCCTGGCGGGCAGCGGTGGCCACCTCAAGCATGATGATTGCGCGTTGTTTGGGCGCGGGCCGCGCGCCGGATAGCGAATCGGCGAAGGCGGCGAGAGCCTCGGCCGGGCGATTCAGCCTGACTGCAACCAATGCTTGGTAGCCGGCCAGCTTCGGCTGGTCGAAGGAGAACACCCACGGCCAGGGTACCGGGGCGGAGTCTGAGCCTTTCTCGATGGCTTTCCTGGCGCTGAGCAACGCGGCATTGGCATCGTCGGCTTTGCCGATAGCCGGCGCCACCCGGATCGGCGCGTCCTCCACCGAGGCCATCCTGAACGGGCTGCGCCCGCTCGCCGAGGCGACCGAGAGAGGATGATGAGGCGATGGCCACCACGGACAACGGCGACAAGGGACGTTTCGACGGGGTCGGCGTCATCAGGACCAAGCGCGACGGCGGCGAGCTGAGCCAGCGCCAGATCGAGGACCTGATGCGCGCCTACCTGGCCGGGGAGTTCGCCGAGGAGCAGATGTCGGCCCTGCTCATGGCGATCTTCTGGCGCGGCATGACGGCGGCCGAGCTGGCGCCGTGGACGGGCGCGATGATCGCCTCCGGTGACCGGATCGACCTGTCGGGCCTGCGCCGGCCGAGCGTGGACAAGCACTCGACCGGGGGCGTCGGCGACAAGATATCGCTGATCCTGGTGCCGCTCGTCGCCGTGTTCGGCGCGGCGGTGCCGCAGATGTCCGGGCGCGGGCTCGGCCACACCGGCGGGACGCTGGACAAGCTCGAGTCGATCCACGGGTGGGACGCGAACCTGGACCAGGCCGATCTGGTCCGCCAGCTCGACCAGATCGGCGGCGTCATCGTCGCGGCCAGCCCCGAGCTGGACCCGGCCGACAAGCGGCTGTACGCGCTGCGCGACATCACCGCCACCGTCGAGTCGATCCCGCTGATCGCCAGCTCGATCATGTCCAAGAAGGTGGCCGAGGGCACCAAGAGCCTGCTGCTCGACGTCAAGGTCGGCGTCGGCGCGTTCATGACCGACCTGGACCAGGCA
>JASHTQ010000429.1 GCA_030040475.1 Streptosporangiaceae bacterium | reverse complement strand
CTGACCGGGCACCCGGAGCCCGAGGTGTTCCACACCAACGAGGGCCATGCCGGGTTCCTCGGCCTGGAGCGGATCCGCGAGTACGCCGAGCAGGGGCTCAGCTTCGACGAGGCGATCGAGGTCTGCCGGGCCGGCACGGTGTTCACCACCCACACCCCGGTGCCGGCCGGCATCGACAGGTTCGACCGCGACATGGTTCAGCAGCACTTCGACGGCGACCCGCTGCTGCCGGTCGACCGGGTGCTCGCGCTCGGCGCGGAGACCTACCCGGGCGGCGACCCGGACAAGTTCAACATGGCCGTGATGGGCATGCGGCTCGCCCAGCGGGTCAACGGCGTCTCGCTCCTGCACGGCCAGGTGAGCAGGGAGATGTTCGCGGGCCTGTGGCCGGGGTTCGACACCACCGAGGTGCCGATCGGCTCGGTCACCAACGGCGTGCACACGCCGACCTGGGTCGCACCCGAGGTCCTGCAGCTGACCGGGGCCGACGTCGGGGAGGCAAGCGACTGGGACTGGGAGCGGGCCGCGACCGCCCCGGCCGGCGAGCTGTGGCGGGCCAGGCAGGTGCTGCGTGCCCGCCTCGTCGCGGAGACCAGGCGGCGGCTGCGCGCCTCGTGGCGGCAGCGCGGCGCGTCCGGAGCCGAGCTCACCTGGATCGACGACGTGCTTGACCCCGACGTGCTGACGATCGGTTTCGCCCGGCGGGTCCCGTCCTACAAGCGGCTCACGCTGATGCTGAACGACCCCGAGCGGCTCAGCCAGCTGCTCAACGATCCGGCCACGCCGCTGCAGATCGTCGTCGCGGGCAAGGCGCACCCGGCCGACGTCGGCGGCAAGGCGCTGATCCAGCAGATGGTCCAGTTCACCGACTCCCCGGACGTGCGGCGCCGGATCGTGTTCCTGCCCGACTACGACATGGCGATGGCGCACGCGCTCGTGCAGGGCTGCGACGCCTGGCTGAACAACCCGCTGCGCCCGCTCGAGGCCTGCGGCACCTCGGGGATGAAGGCGGCGCTGAACGGCGGGCTGAACATCTCGGTCCGCGACGGCTGGTGGGACGAGTGGTACGACGGCGGGAACGGCTGGGAGATACCCTCCGCCGACGGCGTCGAGGACCCGGTACGGCGCGACGAGCTTGAGGCGCTCGCCCTGTACGAGCTGCTCGCCAAGTCGGTGACGCCGCTGTTCTACGACAGGGACGCCGACGGGGTGCCGCAGGGCTGGGTGGACAGGATCAGGCACACGCTGCGCTCGCTCGGCCCCAAGGTGCAGGCCGAACGCATGGTCCGCGAGTACACCTCGACGCTGTACGTGCCCGCGGCCGACGCCTCCCGCGCGCTGGCCGGTGACGGCTGGGCGCCCGCGCGCGAGCTCGCGGCCTGGAAGAAGCGCGTCATCGACGCCTGGCCCGGGGTGCGGATCGAGCACGTGGAGGCGGAGGCCGCCGGCCAGCGGCTCGGCTCCGCGCTCGCCGTGCGGGTCTCGGTCGCCCTCGGCGATCTCACCCCGCAGGACGTGACGGCGGAGGTCGTCTACGGCCGGCCCGACGACAACGACGACATCGTCCAGCCCGATTACGCCACGCTGGCCGCCGAGTCGTTGCCTGCCGGCGGCGCCAACGGGATCGTGCGGTACTCAGGCGAGGTGACGCTGGACCGGCCGGGCACGTTCGGCTACACGGTGCGGGTGCTGCCGCATCACCCGCTGCTCGGCAGCCGCGCCGAGCTCGGCCTCGTCACGTTCCCGCAGGCACCGGCCGGCATGACGAACGGCGACCTGCGTTAGGGTGCTGTGATATGAGTGAATTCGTGCGGCTGGAGGTCGCGGACGGCATCGCCACGATCCGGCTGGACCGGCCGAAGGTCAACGCGCTGAACGACCAGGTCACCGCCGAGCTCGCGCTCGCCGCGAGCGCGGCCGCGGCCTCCGGCGAGGCCCGCGCGGTGATCCTGTACGGCGGCCCTCGGGTGTTCGCGGCCGGCGCCGACATCGCCCAGATGGCCGAGGCGGACTACGCGGCGATGGCCGAGCGGTCGACCCGGCTGCAGGCGGCCGTGGGCCTGATCGCGGCCATTCCCAAGCCGGTCGTGGCGGCGATCACCGGGTACGCCCTGGGCGGCGGCCTCGAGGTCGCGCTGGCCGCCGACTTCAGGGTCGTGGGGGAGTCCGCGAAGCTCGGCCAGCCGGAGATCCTGCTCGGCGTGATCCCCGGCGCCGGCGGCACGCAGCGGCTGCCCCGCCTGGTCGGCCCCGCCAAGGCCAAGGACATCGTGTTCACCGGCCGCCAGGTCGGCGCGGCGGAGGCCCTGGCGATCGGGCTGGCGGACCTCGTCGTGCCGGACGAGTCGGTGTACGAGGCAGCCAGGGAGATGGTGGCCCGCTACGCGACCGGCCCCGCGCTGGCCCTGCGCGCCGCCAAGCAGGCCATCGACCACGGCCTCGACGTCGACCTGGCCACCGGCCTGGAGATCGAGCGCGTCCACTTCGCTGCCCTGTTCGCCACCGAAGACCAGCGCTCCGGCATGACCAGCTTCCTGCAAAACGGCCCCGGCAAAGCCACCTTCACCGGCCGCTAACCCCCTCGCCTTCCCCCGCCCCCGCTCAGCCCCAGGCTCAGGCCCCCGCCCAGGCTCAGGCCCCCGCCCCCCTGCGCTGCCCTCCCGCAGCCCGCCGCCCGCCGCCCGCCGCGCAAACCCCGCAGCCCCCACCGGCCTCAGGCGTGAGCTTGGCCCATCATTGTGGGTCGTTACTGCCCCTAGGAGGGAAGTTTTGACCCACGATCTTTCTGAAAAGGGCTCAGTTTCCCGTGACGAGCTTGCGGAGGGCCTGGGCGGCCTGGGCGTTCTCCTTGGCGTAGGTGACTAGCGCGCCCGCCAGGGCGGCGGCCCAGTCGCC
>JASHTQ010000042.1 GCA_030040475.1 Streptosporangiaceae bacterium | reverse complement strand
GCCGTGCCGGCCGGCTGGCGCGCGGCGTCGGCCAGCGTCCGGGCGTCGAGCGCGACCTCGCGTCTGCGCCGCCGCCACCAGGACACGTGCGCGTTCAGCGCGGCGCGGACCACCCAGGCCCGCGGCACCGGGTGCGCGCGCACGGTGCGCCAGGACATCCAGGCGCGGGTGAACGCCTCCGCCACCAGGTCCTCAGCCAGCTGCCTGTCGCCGACGCTGACCAGCACGATCCGCAGGCAGTCATCCCGGGCAGAGGAATAGAACTCGGCGAACTCCCGCCGCTGCTGCTCCACGCCCCAGACACGCACGGGAGGCCAGATTTCTTTACTCGGACGGCGGACAGGCGGCAGGGACAGCGGAAGCAGCGGGATGGTGCTCGAACTGCTCGAGTCGATAGCGGAGCCTGCAGAGGACCACGTTGGCCGTGCCCCGCCTGATCGCCCGGTCGAGTATCGCGCCGCGCTGGTTGAACAGCACCCAGTCCCAGAACCTCGGTGGCTGCACCTCGGGGATCAGCACCACCAGGCGGTGGTACTTATCCTCGTGCTCGAGCTTGCTGAGGTATTTCACGATCGGGCGGGCGATCGACCGGCGGCTGCTGTTCAGCGTGACCAGCGGCACCTGCGGGTGCCATTCCTCCCAGCGCGCCCGGAACGAGACGTCGGCCGCCGTCTCCTCCGGGTCGGTGAAGCACACGGTGACCGCGATCACCTCCTCGCCGAGCGAGAGCGCCGCGGAGATGCCCGCCGCCGTCAGCCGTGACATCGAGGCCACCGGAACCACGACGAGCGAGGACATCTTCGCCGGGGGCTCCGGTGTCTGGCCGAGCGCTAGTAGCCGACCGATGCGACCGTAGTTGCGGCTCACCCTGGTGAACAGGAGCACAAGCAACGGGATCACGAGGACGATCAGCCACGCGCCCTCGGTGAACTTGCTGACGAGCTCGATCGCCGTGGTGGCCAAGGTGAGGAACGCCCCGACGCCGTTGACCGCGGCCCGCAGCCGCCAGCCACGGCTTCGTTCGGCTCGCCAGTGCCTGACCATGCCGAACTGGGACAGCGTGAATCCTACGAACACCCCGACGGCGAACAGCGGAACCAGCGCCTGCGTGTTGCCCTTTGCCGCCACGAGCAGGGCGGCGGCGGCAAGGGCGAGCACGACCACGCCGTAGCGGTGTACCTGCCGGTCGGCGCGCAGCGCGAACATGTGCGGCAGGAAGTGGTCCCTGGCCAGCAGGGCCATCAGCACGGGCAGGCCGCCGAACGAGGTGTTGGCGGCCAGCGCGAGCAGCACCATCGTGATGAGCTGAATCGCGTAGAAGAAGAAGTTGTGACCGAGCGACGCCTCGGTGAGCTGGGCAAGCACGGTGGTCGCCGAGTGCGGCACCACGGAGAACTTGTGGATGAGGATCCCGAGCCCGATCAGCATGCCGCCGAGCAGGATGCCGAGCCAGACCTCGGTGCGCTGCGCCCGGCGCGCTCGCGGCGTGCGGAACTGCGGCACCGCGTTCGCGATCGCCTCCACCCCGGTCAGCGCCGAGCAGCCGGAGGCGAACGCCTTCAGCACCAGCAGGATGCCGACCGCCTCGGTGGACGCGCCGAGGTGGCGGTCGAGCACGACCGCGGGGTGGGCGCGCAGCAGGCCGCCGGCGATCACCGCGGCCATTGCCGCGATGAACGCCACCGTGGGGACGGTGAACACCTTGGCGGACTCCGACACGCCCCACAGGTTCAGCCCGGTGATCAGGGCGAGCGCGGCCAGGCACAGCCAGACGGTGGCGCCGTAGAGCGACGGGAACGCCGAGGTCAGGGCCGCGATGCCGGCCGACACGCCGACGGCGGCGTTCAGCACGTAGTCGACGATCAGCGACGCGGCGGCGACCAGGCTGGGCCGGGTGCCCAGGTGCGCCTTGGACACCGCGTACGCGCCGCCGCCGTCGGGGAAGGCCGCGATCACCTGCCGGTAGGAGACCACGAGCGCGGTGAGCAGCACGATGATCGCCGCGGTCACCGGCAGCGAGTAGTGCAGGCCGACCGCGCCGGCCGCGACCAGCACGACCAGGATGGCCTCCGGCCCGTAGGCGACGGAGGACAGCGCGTCCAGCGACAGGGCCGCGAGCCCCTGGACCGCGGTCAGCCGCTGGCGCTCGTCGCCTGCCCCGGCGGTGTTCGTCATGGTTACAGCATGTCACCAGGCTCTGACCAGGCGAAAGACGCGGGCCGACCGGCAGGTTAAGGGCACGGCGTTAGCGGCGCTGGCCGCCCGAAGCCGAACCCTGCTAGGCCATCGCCACGAAGGCCACCAGGATCACCAGGATGATGACGCCGACCCCGATGAGCACGGCCGGAGGCACGCGCCGCGACCGCGCCAGATCCTCGTCGTTCCGCTCTGCGAAGGCCCGGAAGCGTCCGGTGTTCGCGCTCGGATCATGGTCAAACTCCGACATGTGACATATCCTAGCTCTTGTTGCAGGTCAGAGACCTACGATCCTCGTCTCAGTCAGTGTAGAGTCAGGGAAGGCTGCAAGTTATGGCACTAGCGGTCAACGGCAGCGGCACCATCTTCAAGAAGTGCGACAGGTCCAACCACCGTCCCGACTCGAACAAGGGCTGCGCGTCTTCCACGTGTCAGCATACGTGTGACCACCCCGAAAGGTGCTCACATGCTTGGACTTTGCGCTACTGGGTCAACGGCAAGCAGGTCGAGAAGTC
>JASHTQ010000428.1 GCA_030040475.1 Streptosporangiaceae bacterium | reverse complement strand
GCGGGTCCGCTCGCTGATCAAGGAGCTGCTGCCGGGCACCGGCCGCGCCCGCGTCATCGGCCTGACCGGCGCGCCGGGCGTCGGGAAGTCCACCGTGACCGGCGCGCTCGTCGGCGCGCTGCGCGCCGCGGGGGCCGGCCGGGTCGCCGTTCTCGCGGTGGACCCGAGCTCGCCGTTCAGCGGCGGCGCCCTGCTCGGCGACCGGATCAGGATGCAGGAGCACGCCACAGACGATCAGGTCTACATCAGGTCGATGGCGAGCAGGGGCCACCTCGGCGGGCTGTCCGCGGCGACGCCGCAGGCGATCCGCGTGCTCGACGCGGCGGGCTACCAGCTGATCATCATCGAGACGGTCGGCGTCGGGCAGGCGGAGGTGGCGATCGCCTCGCTCGCCGACTCCGTGGTCGTGCTGCTCGCGCCGGGGATGGGCGACGCGGTCCAGGCGGCCAAGGCCGGCATCCTCGAGGTAGCGGACCTGTTCGTGGTGAACAAGGCCGACAAGCCGGACAGCCACCAGGTGGTCAGGGACCTGCGCAACATGATCGCCCTCGCCGGGCGGAGCGAGAACCCCCGCGCGTGGAAGCCGCCGGTCGTCACCACGGTCGCGATGAACGGCGCGCGCGACGAGGGCATCGGCGAGCTGGTCAGCCGGCTGGACGCGCACTGGGCCTGGCTCAACGAGAGCGGCGAGCTCGAGCGCAGGCGGCAAGAACGCGCGCGCGAGGAGATCACCGCGCTGGCCTTCGCCGCGCTCCGGCAGCGCCTGTCTCGAGGCGGCGTCGACGCGCTCGCGAGCCGGGTCGCGGACGGCACCCTGGACCCGTTCGCGGCCGCCGACGAGCTGATCGCCGAGCATGTCCGCTAGCCAGACAACGTACGGTTGTACTCGTGGGTAAGCCGCTTGAGCTGCCGTTCGATCCGATCGACCGGGCCGCGCGGATCTGGGAGAACAGGTTCGGGCCCTCGCCTTCCATGGCCGCGGTCACCTCGATCATGCGCGCCCAGCAGATCCTGCTCGCCGAGCTCGACGCGCTGCTGCGGCCGTACGAGCTGACGTTCGCCAGGTACGAGGCGCTGGTGCTGCTCTCCTTCTCCCGGCGCGGCGCGCTGCCGCTGCGGGTGATCGGCGAGCGGCTGATGGTCCACCCGACCAGCGTCACGAACATCATCGGCCGCCTGGACCGGCAGGGCCTGGTCATCCGCAGGCCGAACCCGGCCGACGGCAGGGGCAGGCTCGCCGAGATCACCGACGCCGGCCGCGCCGTGGTGGACCGGGCGACCAGGGACCTGATGGCGGCGGACTTCGGGCTCGGCGGGTACGACAAGGACCAGCTAGGCGAGATCTTCGACCTGCTCCGCGGCCTGCGCCTGACCGCCCGCGACTTCCTCCCCGAAGCCCCCGAAGCCGCCGAAGCCCCCGCGGACGCCGCGGACCTCGCGGACCTCGCGGACCCCGGGGACGTCGGCTAGGGGCTGGCGACCAGGGACGGCTGCCAGCTGGCGCCGCCGTCGAAGGTGAACCAGACCACGCCGTCGGCCGCGTTCGCCGGCAGCGCGATGCCCTGCGTGTCGGTGGTCATCCCCACGTAGCCGAACCCGCCGGCCGGCGCCCCGGTCACCAGCGTCGCCTGCTGCCAGCCGGACCCGCCCGCGCCGAGCAGGTCGATGCCCTGGTCGGTGCCGAGCATCACGGCCTGCGACGGGCTGGCCGCGACCGCGGAGACGGTTCCCGCCGTCGGCGCGGTGGCGAGCCGCTGCCAGCTGGCCCCGCCGTCGGCCGAGGAGTAGACGACCTTCTGCTCGCCCCCTCCAGCGCCTGCCGCCGGCTGGGCGCACGCGAGGATCAGGCTGGTGGCGTCGATCGCGCCGAGCAGCGCGCCCGACGGCTGGCCGTCCGGCTGTGCCGTGCCGACCGCGCACGGCAGGCGCCCCGCGGAAGACCAGGCCGCGCTGCCGTCCACCGGCCCGGTGAACAGCATCCCGCCGGGTCCCAGCAGGTACCCGGCGCTCCCGGTGAGCACGATCGACGCGGAACCGGGGGCGCCGGAGTCGCTCAGCCCCGAGGTCGACGCGCCCACCGGCGTCCAGTCGTCGGCGCCGGCCGGGGAGGAGTACAGCGTGAACGCGGTGCACTGGGCGGCGAAGTCCGCTCCGCTCCCGGTGCACGACGCGAACACCGCGAACGCGCGGTCGCCCACCGTCTCCAGGTCGGTGACGCGCAGCCCGCCGGTGTCCACCTGGGTCCAGGTGCGGCCGCCGTCGTGGGTGGCGAACAGCTGAGGCCCGAACGCCCACCCGTCCTCGCCGTTGAGGAACCTGATCCCGTCCACCCCGGTCGCCCCGTCCGGCGCGCCGGTAAGCGGCGCGGGCACCCCGAACCAGGTCTTCCCCGCGTCGTCGGTCCGCGCCACCGAGGTGCAGTACCTGGTGGCGCAGTGCCCCGGCGTGCCGGCCTGGCCGATCACCCAGCCGGTGCTGGTGCTGACGAACGTCACCGAGGTGGGCTGAAAGTTGGGCGGCACCGGCGGCGGGGACGGAACGGGCCGCGCGGAGGACGACGACTCGGGCGCGCCCCCGCCGGTGGCGGTCACGCCAGGAGACGGGAGGGCGCTGCTGCGGCCCGAGTTGTTCACCGGCCCGAGCGGTGACAGCCTGACCACCTGCGGCACGGTCACCGCGGCGGCCACGATGATCGCGGCGGCGCCCGCGGTAACCGCGAGCCTGCGGTACTTGCGGTGTCTGGCGCGCCGCTTGATCAGCTCGAACGTGCCGGGCGGCGGCGGCAGCGGGTCGATCCGCCCGCTCAGCCAGGAGTCGACGTCGTCGTGGCGGTCAGGCATCGCGTTCCCCCAGCGCGGTCTTCAGCCGGGCGCGCGCGGCGAACAGGTCCGCCTTGATCGTGCCCTCGGGCCGGTGCAGCAGGGCCGCGACCTCCTTGACCGGGAATCCGGCGTAGTAGTGCAGCAAGAACGGATCGCGCAGCCGCGGCGGCAGCGAGGCGATCAGGTTGCGCACGTCGACGTCCTGGACCGGGAAGGCCACCTCGTCGGCGGCGGCGCCGGCGGTGACGCTGCGGATCGCCCGCCGTTCCCGCTCGGTCTTGCGCCAGTGGTCGCGTATCAGGTTGGTGGCGATCATGTAGAGGTAGCTCTGCGGGCTGTCCACGCGCGTCCACCGGCCGAGCAGCCTGACGAACGCCTCCGACGCGATCTCGTGCGCGGTGTCGTCGTCGTCGACCAGCCGCCGCACCCAGCCGGCCAGCTTGGGGTACGCGGTCTTGAACAGCTCTTCGGCTTCGTCGGCGTCGACCCTTTCAGCCTCACCAGCGATGCCCACCGGTTCTCCCTCGATGATGTCCCCGGCAGGCGACGGGAACAGCACGACCTCACGCCCCGCGTGCCCGCCGCCCTGCATGAGCATCATGGTGGGCCCGGTCGGGGCGTCCTCGAGAACGCCCGCGTGATACGGCAAGATCTACCACATTTCTGCCCGGTGACCGCAGTTGCCTGGCCAGCCCCTCGGTCGTTCGTGGGTCTGGCCCGGGCGCGCCCCCGTGACGTCCGGGCCACCGCTGCGCGCAACGGCCTTTTCCCTGCCTTGCGCTCTTAAGAGACGACGCAGGCCGGTGAACGGTTGCACAGAAATTTCTTTTTTTTATCTGAACGGGCGGTGGTGCGCGTCTCACGTCCCTCTCGCGGCCCCGGGTGGGTCCGTCATCGTCGTCCCGGGCCTGCACTACACTCAAAAATAGTAGGACGTCCTAATATCTTGGCCGCGTGAGCCTCGGGAGGCAGACTCATGAACGAACCGAACGACGCGGGCAGGCAGCGCTGGCAGCGCCGCTTCGACCAGGCGGCCAAGCGCGACGCGGACTTCACCACGCTGTCCGGGCTCGAGGTGGACCCGGTCTACGGCCCGCCCGACGGATCCGAGGTCCCCGGCCGGATCGGCTGGCCGGGCGAGTTCCCGTTCACCCGCGGCCTGTACGCCAGCGGCTACCGCGGCAAGCAATGGACGATCAGGCAGTTCTCCGGGTTCGGCAACGCGCGCCAGACCAACGAGCGGTACAAGATGCTGCTGCGGGCCGGCGGCGCCGGGCTGTCGGTGGCGTTCGACATGCCGACGCTGATGGGGCGCGACTCCGACGAGCCGCGCTCGCTCGGCGAGGTCGGTCACTGCGGCGTGGCGATCGACTCGGCCGCCGACATGGACGTCCTGTTCGACGGGATCAAGCTCGCCGACACCACCACCTCGATGACGATCAGCGGCCCGGCGGTCCCGGTCTTCTGCATGTACCTGGTCGCGGCCGAACGTCAGGGCGCCGACCTCTCCACCCTCGATGGCACGCTGCAGACCGACATCTTCAAGGAGTACATCGCGCAGAAGGAGTGGCTGTTCCCGCCGCGCCCGCACCTGCGGCTGATCGGCGACCTGATGGAGTACTGCGGCGCGAACATCCCCAGGTACAAGCCGCTGTCGGTGTCCGGCTACCACATCAGGGAGGCCGGCTCGACGGCCGCGCAGGAACTGGCGTTCACGCTGGCCGACGGGTTCGGCTACGTCGAGCTGGGCCTTTCCCGCGGCCTGGACGTGGACCTGTTCGCCCCCGGCCTGTCGTTCTTCTTCGACGCGCACATCGACTTTTTCGAGGAGATCGCGAAGTTCCGCGCCGCCAGGCGGATCTGGGCCAGGTGGCTGCGCGACGTGTACGGCGCCCGCACCGAGCGCGCCCAGTGGCTGCGCTTCCACACCCAGACCGCGGGGGTCTCGCTGACCGCCCAGCAGCCGGACAACAACATCGTCCGGACCGCGATCGAGGCCATGGCGGCCGTGCTCGGCGGGACGAACTCGCTGCACACCAACGCTCTGGACGAGGTGCTCGCGCTGCCGGGCCCGGCGGCAGCGGAGACCGCGCTGCGCACCCAGCAGGTGATCATGGAAGAAACCGGCGTGGTCAACGTCGCCGACCCGCTCGGCGGCTCCTGGTACGTGGAGGCGCTGACCGACCGGATGGAGGCCGAGGCGGAGGCGATCTTCGCCCGCATCCGCGAGATGAGCCCGGACGGCACGATGACCGGCGGCATCCTGCAGGGTATCGAGGACGGCTGGTTCACCGGCGAGATCGCCGAGGCGTCCTTCGCCTACTCCCAGAAGCTGGAGAAGGGGGAGAAGAAGATCGTCGGCGTCAACTGCCACACCGACACGGTCGCGGAGCCCCTTGAGATCCTCCGGATCAGCCCCGAGGTCGAGCGCGAGCAGGTGAAGACGCTGGCCGCCCGCCGCGCCCGCCGCGACCAGCGAGCGGTAGACGCCGCCCTGGCCGCCCTGATCGCCGCCGCGCGCACCGACCAAAACCTAGTCCCCCCGATGCTGGACGCTGCCCGAGCCGAGGCCACCCTAGGCGAGATCTGCACCGCCCTCCGCACCGAGTGGGGCGCCTACGCCGAACGCCCCGCCTTCTAGCCGCCCCACCCCCCCAGCCGCCCCGCCCCACCCCAAAGCGCCCGGCCCCGGCCCCCCCGTCCCGGCCCCCCCGTCCCGGCCCCCGGTACTGGTGACCGGAGGGGCCGATCCACGCTTGAGTGGCATCCAAGCGGAGCACCTCGCGATGAGGGGCTCCGAGGTCTGACAGCACGAACGCGGCATCCATGCGGAATCAGGCACAGCTAGACGAGCGGTTCGGCCACATGACTCAGCTTGGGCTGGCGACGGGAAGCCCGATGTCCTTCGCCGCGGCGAGCAGGCGGTCGTCGTAGGCCACGAACGCCGTGATGTGGCCCTTCAGCGCAAGCGCGGACGCCAGGTGGATGGCCTGCGCCGGGCTCAGGTCCTGCGGCGGCAGGGTCGCCGAGTTCTCCAGCACCTCGGCGGTCAACGTCACCCGCGCGATCCGCTTGATCACGCGGTAGCCCCGCGGCAGCGCGCCGGGCTCGGCCCGCCAGACCGCCCGCGGCACCTCAGCCCGGTGCAGCGCGCTCGACACAAGCGGCTGGTCGGCACGTTCGGCGAGCCAGCGCGCGAGCGCGGCCGATTCCGGTTCCGTCAGGGCGAGCTTGACCAGCGCGGAGGAGTCGAGGTAGATCACCGGTGCTCCTCGGGCCGGCCGCCCGCCGTCTCGCCCGCCGTCTCGCCCGTTGGCCGCGTCGGCCACGCGGAGCCCTCGCCCGTTGGCCGCGCGGGGACCGGATACGGCTCGATGCCGTCGGCGCCGCCTGGCTCCTCGGCCGGCTCGATGATCCCGGCGGCGATCAGCCGCTCCAGCGGGCTGCCCGATTCGCTGACCGGGACCAGCCTGGCGACAAGCCGCCCCCGGTTCGTGATGTCCACCGTGTAGCCCTTCTCCGCCAGGTCGACGTAGACGCTCGCGTGCTGGCGCAGTTCCCTGATCCCTATCCGCCTGTTCGCGGCGGCTCGCCCGGCGGGCTCGGCACGCGACGCCGGCCTGCCGGGTTCCCGGCTCCTCGCCGCCTGGTTGCCCTGCCGCCCGGCGGTCACCGGCAGCGGCTGGTTGTCTTCCTCCGGAGCGACACTCACCGTGCCACCGTAGCACGATACATGCTACTTGCGGCCGTCTTCCCGCGGGCGCATGGCGATTGCGCGGGCCGCGCGCCGCCGGAGGCGGCAAGGCGCCGTGCCCCGCGAGGCTCACGGCTCGCGGGACACGGCGGCTCCCTGGCTTACCTGGCGGTTGCGCCCGGCTACTTGTTCTTGGCCTGCCTGCGCCGCTTGATGCGTCGAACTAGCGCGGTGATCAGATAGATCATGGCTCTCGCCTCCTTTGGGTTCCGGTGGCTGCGGCTGCCATTCAGCGGGTGCCGATCCCGGCCGGGACTGGGGCCTGGCTGCGCCTGACACGGGTGGTGATGGCTCGGGCCCTGGCCGCCAGCATCCCGGTCCGCGCGAGCAGCATCGCCACGGACAGGAAGATGAGGCTGTCGGTAAGGGCGCCCACGGTGATCTGGTTGGTCACCATCCAGTGACCAAGCTGAGCGCCGAACAGGTGGCTGGACCCGTAGGCGAAGAACAGGCGCGCGGCGACCACCGCGATCCATACCAGCGCGTATGGCAGGCCCGCCCGGGAGACCACCTTCCCGCTCTGCGCGTCGTGGCTCACCGGGATCAGCGAGGCGGCCAGCACGCCGAGCGCCAGCCCGACGCCCGTCCCGGCTACCTCGAGGATCAGGCCGTTGCCCGAGGCGGCGGCCCCCTTGATGAAGAACGGGATGATGACGGCGGTAGTGACGAACGGGCGCAGCAGGCGCATCGGCCCCAGCTTGCGGTAGCCAATGTCGCTTACCAGCACGACGGCCAGGATGACGAGGTTGAGGATCAAGACGCTGGCGTCCACGACGGCTCCTTAGCTCCACTATTCCAGCGTGGTTTGCGCTGGTACCAGTGACGCTAGGCGCGGGGCGGCGGGAGCCGCGTCGGCCCGCGGCTCGATTCCGGCTGCAGTCCGGGTGGACACGGTCCCGTCAACCCGGCTCAACCCGGGTCAACCCGTCGGCCGGCGCGGTCCGGCCCACGGCGAGCTAGGTTTGTATCGGCAGCCGAGGCAACGCCCACGGCGGTCGCCGGTCAGCAGTTCGGTCAGTCAGGAGCAGGGCGTGTTCCGTTCCTTCGCCATCCGGAAAGATCCGGTGACCGGTCTTGGCACGGTGGACGTCGCCTGGGTGATCGACGCGGTCCGCGCCGTCGGCCTTGTGGTGGTGCTGATCACGGTCTGCGTCGCCAGCCCCGGGCCGGCCACCGCCGGCGCCCGCGGCACCGCGATCGCGGTCACCCTCGGGCTGTCCGCCGCCGGGTGGCTCGCCTGGCTGGTGGCCGGGCGCCGGACCTGGGTGACCTACGTCGGCCTGACCGTGATGAGCACGGCCGGCGGTGTGCTCGCCGCGTTGTCTCCGAACAGCCCCGCGGTAGTCGTGGGCTGCATGGCAACATTCAGCGCTGGGACCCGGATGAAGACCGCGGCGTCGCTGATCACGGTGGTCAGGACCCTGCTCGGGTTCCTGGTAACAGGGTCGGTCGTCAATGACCCGACCGCCATCCTGCTGGGGTATTCGTTCGCCTTCGTCGGGCTGTGGACCGTCGGCCTGACCCGCCGCGAGTACTCCTCGCGCGCCGAGCAGGCCGAGCGAATGCTCGCCGAGACCAGGCGGACCCGCGAGGCTGAGATGGCCGCGGCCGCGCTCGCCGAGCGGGCCAGGATCGCCCGTGACATCCACGACGTGCTGGCCCACTCGCTCGCCGCGGTGTCGGTGAACCTGCAGGCCGCCGGGGGCCTGCTGTCCGCGAGCACGCTGCCCGCGGACAATCCCGAACTCGCCAAGGCGATCGAGTGCGTCGACCGGGCCGGCAGCCTGACCAGGGAGGGCCTGGCGGCGGCGCGCCGGGCCGTCCTCGCGCTGCGGGACGACACGGCGCCGCTGCCCGATCAGCTGTCGTCGCTGGCCGACGAATATCGCGCCGTCGGTGACCTCGCAGTCGACTTCGCCGTCACCGGCAAGACGCGGTCGCTGTCCGAACAGGCCAGCCTGACCGCGTTCCGTACCGCGCAGGAGGCGCTGACCAACGCGCGCAAGCATGCGCCGGGCCAGCCGGTGACGCTCCGCCTCGGCTTCGAGCCCGCCGAGGTCACCGTCAGCGTCGTCAACCCGCTGCCGCTGGTCCCGGCGCGGGGTCCGCTCGCCGCGGTGGGCGCCGGCTACGGCCTGACCGGCCTGCGGGAGCGCGCCGCGCTCGTCGGCGGCACGCTGGAAGCCGGGCCGGCCGCCGACGACTGGCGGGTATGCCTCAGGATCCCGGCATGACGGAAAATCCGGTGACCGTGGTCGTCGCCGACGACCAGTCCGCGGTCCGCGAGGGTCTCGTCCTGCTGCTCGGAACGCTGCCCGGGATCACCGTGGCCGGCCAGGCCGAAAACGGCGACGCCGCGGTCGAGGTCGTGGCCGCGGTCAGGCCCCAGGTGGTGCTCATGGACCTGAACATGCCCCAGACCGACGGGGTCGAGGCGACCCGCCGCATCCGGGCAAGCCATCCGCAGACGCAGGTGGTCGTGCTGACCACGTATTCCGACGACGACTCGATCATCGGCGCGCTGCAGGCCGGCGCGCTCGGCTACCTGACCAAGGACGCGACCAGGGCAGAGATCGGACGCGCGGTAAACGCCGCCGCCGCGGGCCAGGCCGTGCTGGACCCGCAGGTCCAGCAGCGGCTGCTGTCGGCCGCGGCCCGCGCCCCCGCCCCGGCCGACGACCACGGTGCGGACGACCTGACCCCGAGGGAATCCGAGGTCCTGCGCCTGATCGCGGTCGGCCGCTCCAACCGGGAGATCGCCCGTGCCCTGTTCGTCAGCGAGGCGACGGTCAAGACCCATGTCAACAGGATCTTCGCCAAGACCGGCGCACGGGACCGCACCCAGGCCGTGCGCTACGCCTACACCCACGGCTACGCCGACCTCAACTCGCCCGGCCGGTAGGGACATCGCGGGGAAACAACGGAAACATCCTCGTCACATGCGGAAACGGTCGCGGAACAAGCGCTGCTTACGCTTCGGGTCATGGCGGACATTTTCGATGGTTACCGGCTGGCCGGGGCCTGGGACGAGATGTTCGCCGCGCCGGGCAAACCGCGCCCGCCCTACGACGCGCTGGTGTCCGTCCTGCAGCCAATGGATCCCGCCGAGCTGAGGTTCCGTGCCGACCAGCTCGCCCGCGTGTTCACCGACCGCGGGGTGACCTATGACTTCGCCGGCGAGGAGCGGCCCTTCCCGCTTGACCTGATACCGCGGGTCATCGACGCCGCGGAATGGGACCTGGTGGCGCGCGGGGTTCGGCAGCGGGTGCGCGCGCTCGAGGCCTTCCTCGCCGACGTGTACGGCCCGGCGCGCGCGTTCGAGGACGGGGTGGTGCCGTGGCGGCTGCTGTACACGTCGGCCCGCTTCCGCCGGGAGGTGGCCGACTTCGCGCCGCCGAACGGCGTCCGGATCCACGTCGCGGGCATCGACCTCGTCCGCGACGAGGAAGGCCGGTTCCGGGTGCTCGAGGACAACGTCCGCGTCCCCTCGGGCGTCAGCTACGTGATCGAGAACCGGCTGGCGATGACCAGGACGTTCCCCGCGCTGTTCGCGGAGCAGAGCGTGCACCAGGTGGACGAGTACCCGTCCAGGCTGCTGGCCGCGCTCCGCGCCGCCGCGCCGCACGGCAACGCCGACCCGTTCGTGGTCGTGCTGACCCCCGGCGTGCACAACGCCGCGTACTTCGAGCACACGTTGCTGGCCCGGCTGATGGGCGTCGAGCTGGTCGAGGGACGGGACCTGTTCTGCTCGCGTAACCGGGTCTTCGTGCACACCACCAGGGGCCAGCGCCCGGTCGACGTCATCTACCGCCGGGTCGACGACGACTACCTCGACCCGCTGCACTTCCGGCCCGACTCGGTGATCGGCTGCCCCGGCGTCATCAACGCGGCGCGGGCCGGTCACGTCACCATCGCCAACGCGGTCGGAAACGGGGTGGCCGACGACAAGCTGCTCTACACCTACGTGCCGGACCTCATCAGGTACTACCTGGCCGAGGAGCCGCTGCTCGACAACGTCGAGTCCTACCGGCTCGACGACCCGGAGGCGCTCGGCTGGGTGCTGAGCGCACTCGATGAGCTGGTGCTCAAGCCGGTGGACGGCGCGGGCGGCAGCGGCATCGTGATCGGCCCCAGGGCAACCCCCGCGGAGCTGGCGGCGCTGCGCGAGCGGGTGGCGGCGGACCCTCGCGGGTGGCTGGCGCAGCGGCCGGTCGCGCTGTCCACGTCGCCGGTGCTGATCGGCGAGGTCCTCGCGCCCCGGCACATCGACCTGCGGCCGTTCGCGGTCAACGACGGCGAGGACGTGTGGCTGCTGCCCGGCGGCCTCACCCGGGTGGCGCTGCCGGAAGGCGAGCTGGTGGTGAACTCCAGCCAGGGCGGCGGGTCCAAGGACACCTGGGTGACCGTGGGCGAGGGTCGCCCGAGCCCACCCCGGGCCCGGCGGGGGCCGGCCGGCACCGCCGGGCGGCTGGCGGCGCGGCCCGAAGCGGGACCGCCCAGCTCCTCCCCCCAGGACCAGCAGCAACAGCAGCAACGACCGCAGCCCCCGCCGCCGGCCTGCTCGGGGGCCGCGCCGGCATGCTGAGCCGGATCGCCGAGAGCCTGTACTGGATCGGGCGGTACGCCGAGCGGGCCGAGGACACGGCCCGGATCCTGGACGTGCACGTCCACCACTTCCTGGACGGCCCGAGCGTGGACGAGGTGGCGGTGTGCCGGGACCTGCTGTCGGCCATGGGGCTGCCCGTGCCCACCTCGCTGCCTCTCGACGCGGCCACCGTGACCGAGGCCCTGGCCTTCGACCCCGCC
>JASHTQ010000427.1 GCA_030040475.1 Streptosporangiaceae bacterium | reverse complement strand
ACGGCGCCCAGCCGCGCCCCGGTTCATAGACCGCCCAGCTCGCCACCGCCTCCCCCGCCATCAGCGCGGCGATCACCTCGGCGTGCTCGTCGGCGTTGGCGGCCTCGCTCAGCGCCGCCGCGACCACGTTGGCGCCGATCAGCGGCCCCGGCGACACCAGCCGCCCCATCTCCTCGGCCACGATGCACGCGTCCACGAGCCCCTCGCCTGAGATGCTGTCGCCACCCGCCGCCGGATCGACGACCAATGCGTTCCACCCCAGCTCGCTCCCGCGCCGCCACCAGTCGGCCTCAAATCCGACGCCGCCGTCCGCCAGCTCGCGCACCCGCGTCAGCGGCATCTCCTTCTCAAGAAACTCCCTAGTAGTAGCGCGGAACAGCTTCTGATCCGCAGTGAGGTCAAAGTCCATCCGCTGATCTCCTCCGGCACGCCAAGCCCCGCCCAGACCCCAGACGGACCTCGACCCGCACTCACTAAGTTCGTTATTTTTACAAGCGTCGCACTATCTCCCCGCTCCGGTCAACCTCCCTATATATCCCGAGACCGGCCAGCATCCCGCCGCCCCAAGCCCGCCGCCCAAGCCCCGCGCCCGACAGCCCTCGGCGCCCGAACCTATGCGCACCAGATCCCAGGTCGCCTCCCCGATCCCGCCGCACCGCTTCCGCCGTTCGCCCTCGGCGCCCGCCCCCGCCCGGTCCCCGCCACCCGCAGCTGCCCCTGTGGCCACTCAGTCACCAGGCAAGGACGCAACGATGTAAGCCTGTAGCGGTTACGACCGCTACAGGCTTACATCGTTGCGGTGGGGGCCAGGAAAACGGACCCGGCGCACGACTCGCGCCAGGTCCGATTACTGCCGATGCGACAGGTGAAATGTCCTGCTTTACCCGGATATAGACACTGCGCCGGCTTTACCGGGCGTCGATGGCCTGGAGATAACGAGGTCGGCCGTATTACTCACCAGGTGAGGACGGCTGCTTCCTCGATTTCGTCGTCCACGTCACGCTGCCGGGCAATGGCGGCAATGTTTGCCGACTCTTGCCGCTTCTTGCGGCGGCCCGTCGATACCGACCCGTTCTGGGTGCCGAGCACCGGCCGCGGCGTTGGAGCGAGCTCCCACAGCCCGTCCAGAAGATCCCTGAGCACGTCGCGACGCAGCGAATAGTAGTAGTTGCGCCCCGCCTTGCGCGTGCTGATGAGGCCCGCATTCTGGAGGATCTTGGTGTGGTAGGAGATGGTCGGTTTTGACACCGGGAGCGTGTCCTCCAGTGTGATACATGCCAACTCGTCTACCTGCGCCATCTGGACGATGATGCTCCACCGGATCGGATCGCTCAACGCCCGGAAAACTTCGGTCGGTGGGTCTTCGACCGTCAGCTTGCGAACCATGAGATAGCTCGGTTCTCCTTCGGGTGCCAAGATCGTTACGATACTGGCACACTGTTCAGATAACTTCGAGAACTATCATACAGCCCGCCAAGGCAACCCGGTGCCGTGGCACCGGCAAGTCATCCAGAGTTAACACCAAGTGCCCAGAGTTAACACCAGCCGCGTGCATCGCCTGCGTCACCTGCGTTGCCTCGCTGCCCACGGCCGGTCAGGCGTCCCAGCCGCCGCCCCAGGCGGTTCGGCCGCAGGCAGTACCGCCGCAGGCAGTAGCGCCTCAGCTGGTCCGGGCCGGGCTCGGCACCTCCTCCGTGCCGCGCACGATCGCGAAGACGTGCTCGTCCTGGGCAAGGATCGGCGAGTCTCCGCTGATCACGATGCGCCCGCGCTCCATGACATAGCAGCGGCTCGAGTTGGCGAGCGCGCGCGGCACGCTCTGCTCGACGACCAGGATGGCCAAGCCCTGCTCGCGAAGCTGCCCGATCGCGTCGTAGATGGTGCGGATGACGATGGGAGCCAGGCCGGACGTGGGCTCGTCAAGCATCAGCACCCGCGGCTCGGCCATCAGCGCCTGGCCGATGGCGACCATCTGCTGCTCGCCGCCGGACAGGAAGCCCGCGTTACGCGACGCGTAGGTGCGCAGGATGGGGAACAGGTCAAAGACCCGCTCCATGGTGGCGGCCACCGCCTTGCGGCCCGAACGCCGGCGGGTGTACGCGCCGAGCCGCAGGTTCTCCTCGACGCTCAGGCTGGCGAAGATCCGGTGCCCCTCGGGCACGTGGGCAAGCCCCGCGTCGACGATCTGGCGCGACGTGGCCCTGGAGACCTCGACGCCGCTCAGCTTCACGCTGCCCGGGAAGCGGCCGTAGCGCAGCCCGGCAATGGCCAGCAGGCTGGTGGTCTTGCCCGCGCCGTTGCGGCCGATGAGGGCCACCGTCTCGGCCGCGTGGACCTCGAAGGAGATGCCCGCCACGGCCTGCAGCGACCCGTAGCCGGCATGCAGGTCAGAGACAACGAGCAGGGGGTCTCCGGTGCTCATGACGATGCCTCCAGTGGCTCATCGATGCCAAGGAACACGCTCGCGACGGAGGTGTCCGCGCGCAGCTCAGCCGGAGTGCCTTGGAACAGCCGTTTGCCTTGATGCAGGCAGGTGACCGTATCGGCGATGGACAGGACCATCGGGACGTTGTGCTCGATCAGCAGCACGCCCATACCAGAGCGGGCCAGGTTCTGGCAGACCTCGGCCACTAGCTCGAGCTCGACGGGACTCAGCCCGGCGGCCGGCTCGTCGAGAAGTATGAAACTCGGCCGCATGGCGATTGCCCTGGCCATCTCGACCAGCCGCCGCGTTCCGTGCGGGAGCGCGGCTGCCTGCTGGTCGATGACGTGCTGCAGGCCGAGCGCCTCGAGTATCTCCAGCGCCTCGTTGCGCGCCTGGCGGTTGGTCCGCAGTCCGCGCGGCAGCCGCAGGATCGATTCCGCGCCGCTGCACCGGATGCGCAACTCGACGGCGGGTATGACGTTCCCCAGGGCCGTCTCGCGGAGCATCAGCTTGGGGCTCTGGAAGGTCCGGGCGACTCCGGCCCGCGCCACCGCGTGTGACGGCTGGTCGTCCAGCCGAGTATCCCCGATCCTGATCTGCCCGGCGTTGAGTGGGTAGAACCCGGAGATCAGGTTCAGCAGGGTGGTCTTGCCCGAGCCGTTCGATCCGATCAGGCCATGGATCTGGCCGCGGGTGATGGTCAGGTCCACGTCATCGACCGCCGTCACCCCGCCGAAGGCCCGCTTGGCGTGCTCGACGACCAGCGGGCTCGGGTTGTCCGCGCCTAGCACCGGCGGCCAGGCGGGCAACCCCGCGGCGGGCTTCTCTGTGAGGGCGGTGGCGGCCGTTGGCTCGGGAACCGGGTCCGCTACCACGACGGCTGGTCGGCCGGCCGGGACACCGGGTGTCCGCGGCGGCCTGATGCCCAGCCGCTCGTTCAGCACGGAGAGCCGTGCCATCAGCCCGTCCGGCAGGAAGACCGCGAAAAGCAGCAGCAGCACGCCGAAGACGATGCCGTTGTACTGCTGGAAGGAGGTGAAGAACTGGTTGATCCCGAGGATGATGATCGAGCCGACGAGCGGGCCGGTGATGGTGCCCATCCCGCCGATCGTCATGCCCGCGAGAAGCAGCACCGCGAACTGGACCGACGAGCTGCCCGGCGCGAAGAACTGTTGAGTGTAGACGTAGATCCCGCCCGCGATGCCCGCCATGATCGAGGAGATGAGGATGGCAAGCAGCTGGGTACGGTACGCCCTGATCCCGATCGACGTGGCGAGCTGCTGGCTCGTGTGCAGGGCCACGAACCTGTGCCCGACCCGGCTGTGCACAAGTGCCCAGCTGAACAAGGTAGCCAGCAAGACCAGCGAGACGACGATGACGTACAGCTCCTCGCCGGCGATCTCCGGCGCGAACCCGCTGACCGCATAGAGCGGGATGCCGGTGTCGGCGCCGACCAGGCCCCACTGCTGGGCCACGGTGGGGATGGCGAGGGCCGCGAACAGCGAGACGAGTGCCAGGTAGAACCCGCCGACACGTAGCGCAGGCAAGCCGATGATCAGGCCGCCCACCGCGCCGACCACGCCGCCGATGATGCACATGGCCACCAGGCCGATGCCGTGTGGATGGTACTTCGCGGCCAGGATCGCGCCATAGGCGCCCACCGCGAACACCGCCGTGATGCCGAGGATGTACTGGCCGCCATATCCCATCGCGATGTTCAGGGCGACGGCGATGACCAGGAACGACAGGACTTCCTCGTACTCGCCGAGCCGGAACGAGCTGCCCCCGCCGATCTGTGGGATCACGTACAGGACGATGATCAGCACCACGGGCACGGCCCAGCGCAGCCAGGCCCTGCTGTCCAGCCCCAGCCGGTCTACGAGCTCGCTCATACCTCGCGCACCGCCCTCGTCCCGAACAGCCCGGATGGCCGTACCGCCAGCACGAGCAGCACCAGGATCAACCCGGCGAGGATCTCGTAGTTCGAGCTGACGTACAGGTCGAACATCTGCTCGGCGACGCCGAGCAGGAGCCCGCCGATCACGCAGCCGCGCAGGCTGCCGAACCCGCCGGCCGCCAGCGCGATGAAGCCCTTCAGGCCGTAGGTCAGGCCAACGGTCACGTCGGCCGACACGATCGGCGCCACCACGAAGGCCGCCAGCGCCGTGACCAGGCCCGCGATCAGGAACGCCAGCCTGCTTATCCGCAGCGCGTCGATCCCGCGCAGCGCCGCGACCTCGCGGTCCTCCGCTACGCCGCGCATCGCCGTGCCGAGCCAGGTGCGCTTGTAGAACACCTCAAGCGCGACCATGACGACGATCATGACGACGAAGGCCAGGATGAACTTGGTCGCCACGTGCACGCCCGCGATGACGACCGTCCCGTTGCCGAAGGCACCGGGGATCGGGACGACCGGGTTCTGGCCGTAGATGATCGAGGCGATCGTCTCGATCACCAGAGAAAAGGCCAGCGTCGCGATGAACCAGCCCAGTCCGACCGCCGGCCGCGCGACGAACGGCCGCACCGCGACCCGTTCCTCGATCAGGCTGAGCGCCACCACCACCGCGACGATTATCACCAGCGTGAGGATCTGCGCCAGGTGCCACCTGTCGAGGCAGAAGTACGACACCAGCACGCCGGCCATCATCAGGTCGCCCTGGGCGATATTGAAGATGGCCGTCGAATTGAACACGACGGTATAGCTGAGCGCGATCAGCCCGTAGACCGAGCCAACCGCCAGACCCGCGAACAGCGCGGTCAGGAATAGCGTCATTGAGAGTAACCCCCTGCCCGGCCGTCAGCGGCCCCGAGCCACGCCGCGGCCTGAAGTCCAGTGACATCAGCCCGCGCCCTTTCAGACTTACAGCCGCACGCGACACGCCACTGAGCAGGTCGGCCTGCCGGCCAGTCAAGGGCGAGCGTTCCGCCCTCGGCCATCTCAAGCAGCTGGCTGCCAGGTCGGCGGGCCACGCGAAACATTTCAGCGTATCTGGAACTATCTATAAATATGCCGTTCACGTCAAGGGTTCCTGCCCGGTCGCGGGACCCCTCCGGCCCAGCTAGCGCCGTTGCGGTGGCGCCTGCCGACCGCGTTCGCCCCGTCACGACGGCGGCCAGACGTACGGGGCCGCCTCGTCCGGAGTCATTCCCAGCCACTCGCCCAGCACCTCGACTGTGTGAGCGCCAAGGCGCGGGGTCGGCCGCAGCACGGCCGGCGGCGTCTTGGCCAGCCGGTGCGGCGGAGCCGCGTACTCTGCCACGCCCAGGTCGGGATGATCCATCTCGAGCAGGAAATGCCGTTCCCTGTGCTGCGGGTCGCGAACCACGTCCTCGGCGTCCTGCACCGCGCCGGCGGCCAGCCCCGCCCGCTGCAGCATCCGCATCGCCTGCTGCGCGGTCAGTTCCGCGGCCCACGCCGCGAGAGCCGCGGTCAGCGCGGCCCTAGCCTGCTCACCCGGAGGGAGCGCCGCCTCGGCAAGATCATCGCGCTTGAGGAACCGGGCCAGCGCCCGCCAGTCGGTGGCGTCCTCCGCCTCAACCGCGAGCCAGTCGTCACTGGTGCTGCAGCGGACCACTTCGGACAGCACGGCGCCGGGTACCCGGTTTCCTGGCACGACCGAGCGGCGCCCGTTGACGACGTAGTCGAGCATCATCGGGCCCATCACCGCGGCCGCGGTCTCCACCTCCGCCAGGTCCACGTGCGTTCCCCGGCCGGTGCGTTCCCGCGCCGCGAGCGCGGCCAGCACCCCGAAGACTCCGTGTGCCTGGGAGAGGTAGTCAAAGTGGACACCACTGGGATACTGCCACGCGTCGGTCAGGCCGGCGAACGAGCAGACGGTTGCGCCGTAGGCCAGGTAGTGGGATCGGGGGCCGCTATGCCCGAACCCGGTGAGCGAGAGCATGACGATGCGCGGATTGACCGCGGCGATCTGCTCGTAGCCCAGGCCCCACCGCTGCATCACGCCGGGCGCGTAGTTCTCGACGATCACGTCCGCGACGGCGGCCAGCCGCAGGAACAGTTCCACGCTGGAGGGGTCCTTCATGTCCAGCGCGACGCTTCGGGTGGTGCGGTTGAAGTTGGCAAACATCGGTGAGGTGTCGGCGCCGGACGGCTCGTGCACGACCGGGTCCCCGGGCGCCCACAGCCGCCGCAGGTTATCAGGCCGTGTCGGCGACTCGATCTTGACCACGTCGGCGCCCAGTTCGGCCAGGGCGGTGCCGCTGAGGGCTCCGGCGATCGCCGTGCCGAACGAGATCGCCCGGATGCCGCTCAACGGCCCGGGCACGGGGGCGGGCGGCGCGGGATCCTGCCACTCGCGGGCGATCTCCGCCACCTCTGCCTCGCCCAGCCGCGGAGCGGTGCGGCGGTACTGGTCGAGCACACGCTCGGTGCACCGGAACGGCTCGCCGGGCAGATCGAACTCGCCCAGGCCGGCCAGTTGCCTGCGGACGAAGAACCCGCGGCTGCGCGGCTGCGGGTCGTCAACGAAGTCGCCGACGGTGTTGATCACGGTGCAGGGCAGGCCGAGCTGCTGGCCCCGCACGAAGAAGTCCTCCCGGCTCATCGCCGCTATCAGCGGGCGCATTACTTCGATGATCTTGTCCTCGTACGGGTGCCGGACCACCGGGTGTGCCCACGAAGGATCGGCCAGCTCGGCCGGATGGCCGAGCAATTCGATGAGCGCGAACCAGTGCTTGTCGGTGGACGCGGTGAACTCGATGACGCCGTCCCGGCACTCCCAGGAGCCGCCGCCGGAATACTGCACCGCCCGCGGGCGTCGTCGGCCGATCCGGGCCGAGTTGGTGTAGCTGTAGATGTCAAAACTGGACTGGGTCAGCACCTCGTGCGCCGACATATCGATCAGCTGACCGCCAACCTGCGGCCGGGCGCGCAGCGCGGCCAGCACCGCGACCGCGGCATGCGTCCCGACGAAGTCATAGAGCTGCTGGCCGGGCACGACCACCGGCGGGCCTTCGGGCGGGCCCTGAACGTACATCAGGCCGCTCATGGCGTGCGAGATCAGGTGCGTGGCCCGCCA